>DATMZL010001717.1:0-2992 GCA_035607075.1 Polyangia bacterium | reverse complement strand
TGTTCACCGTTTCGAAGTCCGTCGGCAGCGGATCGACGAGCGCGATGTTCCAGCGTCGGGTGGTGTTGAACGCTTCGATCGTCACGAGAACCTTCGTTCCGAGACGAACCTTCACGCCGCCGTCAGGGAGCGAGACGACGTCGCCCGCATCCTCGACGGCCGTGTAGCTCCGTCGCACGACGAAGCCCGCGTCCAGCGCCGGCAGCGCGATCTCCTTCGGCGCGTACGTGATGCCGACCCGGTAGTACATGCGGCCGGGACCGAGCTTCGCCAGCGCGAGGTCGTGGGTCGAACCAGGAAGCAGCGTGTTCCAGTCGAGGCTGGCGCTGCCGCGGACGTTGCTGCGACCGATGAACGCCTGCTCCGCGTACGCGGCGCCGCCGAACCACAGCTTGCCCGTGTAGCGCGGCGTCGCCTTCTCGAACGTGTCGAAGTAGCGGCGGATCGCCTGCAGCGCGACCAGGTTCTCCTGCGTCGACGTCCAGCGGCCGTGACGGCGCCCGTCGAGGACGCCACGCGCCAGCTTGGTGATGACGTCCAGATCGGGCTTCTCGCGAATCAGCGCGTCGAGCGCGAGGGCGTTCGTCTTCGTGTTCGACACGAGCAGCAGGCGCTCGCCTTCCTCGTATGCGGCAGTGACTGTCGCGGCCGACGCCGTCTGGTGCGTGGCGGAGAGCAGATCGCCGAGCAGCACGGCGCGCATCTTCTGATAGCGCTCGCGTCCCGCGACAAGCGACAGCAGCCGGGCGCGCGCGTCCATCGGGTATGCGCCGAGCTCGACGGCCAGCGCGTGCAGCCGTTCGGCGCGCGGCCGGACGTCCTCGCCGGCCGCTGCCAGCGTCGTCAGCGCAGCGGCCGCCAGCGCGACCGTGTAGGGCAGTGACAACGACAGGGCCACTTGGTCCTTGCGTCGCGCAGGCGGCGTCTTCGCGCTCTTTTCCAGCTCGGCGAACAGCTTGCTCGTCTCCTTTGCGGCGTAACCGGTCGCTTTGGTGGTGATGTCGCCCTTCACGCGCTGTGCAGCCAGCGCCTGCAGCACCTGCATCGTCACGTACGGATCCGACTTCATCCCCTGGAAGTAGCCCCAACCGCCGTCCTCGCGCTGCTCCTTCCAGAGCACCTTGACGTCCGTCTCGCGTGTCGCGTCGATCTCCACGCGCCGGGGGCGCCCGGGCGTGTCGAAGAGTTCGAGGATGTCGTAGATCGCCGCCGTCGCGAGCATGCGTGACGATCGCTGCTCCGCGCACTCGTAGGGATACTGGTACAGGTACCAGAACGCGTCGGTGAGCGACTGCAACTGCGTCGACGCGAGCTCGACCTCGACGCCGCCCACGTCCCGGAACACGCCGCCCGGAACGACGAGCTGCTCGAACCGCGGTGCGTCGTCGACGGTGCCGTAGGTCGCGAACGACTCGGTCGTCGCCGGTTCGTAGACAGGCACCTCGACGTTCGACGCGTCCGCGAAATCGCCGGAGGTCGTGATGGTCTGGACCACCGCGCGACCGCGCGCCTGCGTCGCGAAGTCGAAGCGAACCTCCGCGCGCTGGCCACCCGGAATCGTGACGCGCTTGCCGGCGGGCCCACGGCCGACGAGGTTCGCGGCGCGGACGGCGACGTCGACGGTGCGCGGCCGCGAATCCAGGTTCTGCACGAGCACCGGCAGCGAGAACACGTCGCCCTGGGTGAGGAAGCGCGGCACGATCGTGCGGGCGTTGAGCCGTCGCTGCGTGATGATCGTGCTCTCGCCCTTGCCGAAGAGGCCGGTGCCCGCCGCGGCCAGCGCGACGATGCGAAAGCGCGTGAGGCTGTCGGGCATCTTCACGGTGGCAGTCACCCGTCCGTTCGCGTCCGTGCGCAGCCGCGGCGCGAACACGGCGTTGGCGCGGAAGTCCCGGCGCGCCGTCACCACGCCGCTGCCGTAACCGTAGCCGCCGCCGGAACCGCTGCCCTTCCCCATCGTTCCCAGGTTGCCGAGCCCGATCGTACCCTCACCGCGAGATGCCTCGTCGAGGCTGTAGCGGGTGAACCCCGGCGCGCCCGCCAGCACGTCGCCCGAATCATGAATCAGGTCGATGGTCGTGTGGTGCCGCGTGTCCGGGCCGACGTCGCTGTAAAAGGGCGCCAGCGGATCGGCGTGCGACTTTCCCGACACGGCGAGCACCGCTTCGTCGACGACCATCAACGCGACCTCGGCGCCCGCCGCCGGCCGGCCGCCATGCCTGACCTCGACCTCGAACATGGCGTTTTCACCGGGCTCGACCAGCGGCTTCGTCGCGCGCGCGCTGACCGACAGCCGCGCGCTCTCGACGTCGACCAGGAGGTTCCGCTCGACGCTGGTGTGCTCGGGCAGCGGCACGGCGCTGCCCGCCGACATCTCCCGGCGTTTTCCCCAACGATCGACGATGACGAACACATTCTTCATGTAACCGGGCGCGATCGGCAGCTCGACGACCGTCGACGGCTTCGTGAGCGTCAGCGGCTTCTGCTCGATCACGCCGTTGCGCGCGAACGTCACGACCGCCCGCGCCGGCACCGTCGACCGGATCTCCAGCTTGGCGATATCGCCGACCCGGTAGCGGACCCGGTCGGGAATCAGCGCGAGATCCACGCCGGGGCGTACGTGCCCGAACCACGGGATGTCGTACGCGGCGACGTTCACGCGCCCGCGCGCGTCGGCGACGGTCGCGCGCGCCGAATACGCCACGTCGACGCCGCCGCGCTTGAACGAACAGGCCACCGGCGCGGCGGCGCTCCGAAGGTTGCAGGCGTGTGTGTCGACGACCTTTGCGTCGTCGCGGTAGCGCTCGGACCCGAGGACGCCTTCGATCTTCACGTCGACGGGCGCACCGACGACGGCCCGCCCGTCGATGTCGGTGACCACGACCTCCAGCACGTCGCTGCTGCCGGGCCGCTCGCGCAGCCCGACGTAATACGCGCTGGGGTGCACCAGGATGGCGCGCGAGCTGGCGCGGATGCTCATGCGATCGAGATC
>DATMZL010000366.1:0-2654 GCA_035607075.1 Polyangia bacterium | reverse complement strand
CCGTCGGACACGCGCGCGCGGATCGTCGATGCGATCCAGCGTGCACCCGGCTCGGCCTATTTCCGCCGCACACGCGAAACCGCGCTCGCCGAGAACGGGCTCGTCCCTCCGTTCGAAGATCCCTTCACGAGTGGATCGCCTCCCGGTTGGCTCGGCTACTAGCTGCTCCCGCGCGAAGCGCGGGTGTGCAGCTATCTGTGAGATGCGCTCTAATCACCCGGCGCGCGTCAGGCCGCCCGGCGTGACAGCGACACGCTCGCCGGGCCGGAAGGGCGCGAATCCGGCGTAGACGAACTCGCCGAAGCCGCCGTCGTCGAAGCGGACGACGATCTCGTAGGTGCGCTGCTCCGAGGCGCCTGAGCTCGCCGCCGCACCAACCGCCGCGCCACCGACGGCGCCGGCTACCGCGGCCGGGCCGCGTCCCCCGCCGAACAGAAGCCCACCGATCAGGGCGCCGGCGACAGCGCCGGCCCCCGGGTTGCCCTGGGTGCGCTGCACGATCTCCTGCACGGACTCGACCGAACCTGTTCGCCCGTACCCGACCGCATTGGGATCGGTCCAGGTGGTGCTCGTGGTGGTCGTCGTAGCGCAGGCGGGCACAAGCCCAACCAGAAGGACCAGCGCGAGGTAGAAGGTTTTCATCATTCGTCCTCCTTCCTTCCAAGATGCGCATCACCGTGCAGCCTGCAGGGCCAGCCGGGTCAACCCGCGGCGCGCTCGAGCGGAAGCGTGAAGGACACCGTCGTTCCCGGACCGGCGTCTTCGATCCAGATGCGGCCCCCATGAGCTTCGACGATCCCCTTGGCGATGTAGAGGCCGAGGCCGGTGCCGGGCCGGTTGCCCTGCTTCTGATGCCAATAACGATCGAAGACGTCCCTCCTGTGCTCCGCAGGGATACCGGGACCGCTGTCGCTGACGGAAAACCGAACCGCGTCGGCGAGGCACTCCGCCTTCACGGTGATGGCCCCGCCTTGCGGGCTGAACTTGACCGCGTTGCCGAGGATGTTCGAGAGCACGCGCAAGATGAGATGCCGTTCGCAGGACACGGCCGAGGCGGTCGCAGGCGAAAAGGAAGCCACGCGAATGGATTTCTCGTCCGCGCTTGGACGGAACATCTCGACCACCGCTTCGATCAGGTTGGAGGGGTCTTCCGGCTTGCGGTCGGTCCGAAGCGCGCCCGCCTCGATCTTCGCCGCCTCCAGCAAGTCGTCGATGAGTCGGGCCATCCGCTCGGTGGCGCGTTCGATCCGGGCGGCCTGTTTTTCAATGCCTCCGTCTGGCGACGCGCGCCGCATCGAGCGCACCGTGAGATTGATGGCGTTGATCGGGTTCCGCAGGTCGTGCGACACCGTCGCCAGGAGATCGTCGCGTGCCTGGCTGGCAGCGCGCGCGCGGGCAAGGAGACGCGCGTACGCGCGGATGCCGCGAATGACGAAGATCGTCAGGATCAAGCCGCAGATCGCCGTCAACGCTTGCAACACCCAACCAACCTGGTGGGCATGACGCCTGCGCCTCGGAATTTCGAGACCCAGCTTGCGCTGTTCCTGAATGTTGAACATGACCGCCTGCGAGATCGCGCCGTCGACGTCCCCGGCGGCAGCCAGCACCGCAGCTTTGGCGCTGTCGACGGCCGAGCGTTGACCATCGTTCGCCAGCACCGCCTTGAAACTGGACGCCCGCGCTTCGAGCACGCGCACCGTGCGATCGACCTCCGCATATCTCACGTCCTCGCGCGGGTAAAACGGCTGCTGCAAATAATGCGAGAGGTCGTCGCGAAGGTCCGGCAGCTCCTTGGCGAACGCTGCGACGTCCGATTGGTCGACGGCGATCGCCATTCGAACCAGCTCGCTCCGCGCCTCCGAGAGATCTTGGATGGCGGGCGCGGCGTTGGTGGCGATGCTGATCGCGTCGTCGTTCACCACGCTGGCCATCCGCTGCGTGAACAGCGTCGCCCCGACGAAGCCGATCATCGTGATGATCAGGACCGCGAGCACAAGCCACGGCGATATCGTCCGTTCGACTTCGTCACCCGGCATGACGCAAAAGTCTGTTTCGCTTTTGCCGAGAACTCCACCGCGGACGGCCGGACTCGGGCCCGGTCCTGACAGGGTGTCCGCGGAAAGTCGCTACGTGTTAGACAGGAGGCGTCGTGCGGTCTCGAAGAGGCGCACCGTGAGGGTGATGGAGCTGGCCCTGGGACTGGGCGCGGCGGGTGTGACGACGCTCGGCCTGGGAATCTTCCACCCGCACTCGACCTTCTTCGGGCCGACGCTCTGGCACGGGCCGCGCGATCGACCCCAGGTCGCGCTGACCTTCGACGACGGGCCGCACCCGAGCTTCACGCCGCGGATCGCCCGCGCGCTCGAAGCGCAGGACGCCCGCGCGACTTTTTTCTGCGTCGGCTCGGCGGTCGAGGCCAACGTCGACGTCGTGCGCGCGCTCGTCGCCGCCGGCCACGAGATCGGCAACCACAGCTACAGGCACAACACGTTCGGCGACCTGTTCGTCGCCGCCCGGCTGGCCGCCGATCTGGCGCGCAACCAGGCGCTCCTCAGCACCTGCGCGCCGGCGCCGTCCTTCTACCGCCCGGTCGCCGGGGTGCGGAACCCCAAGGTCCACGCCGCCGCCCGCCAGGTCGGCCTGTCCGTCGTCAC
>DATMZL010000371.1:0-3458 GCA_035607075.1 Polyangia bacterium | reverse complement strand
ATCGCACGAAAACGTCAACAAAATCATTCAAAAATTACACTAACCTCGCACGAGACCATTCCTGAGTGAACCCAAAATGAGAATTCGGAAAATACAAAGAATGATGAAGAACATAAGACAAGCACGACGATCGATTGCCGGGATCTGTCTCGGCTCCTTGATTGCTGCGTGCGGTTCGGGGAGCAACGGTCCCTCTGGCGCCGGCGGCAGCGCGAAAGAAGGCGGGACGACCGGCAATCCGACAGGCGGGACGAACGGCAATCCGACCGGCGGGACGACCGGAAATCCGACGGGGATGGCCGGAAATCCGCAGGGTGGAGCCGGCGGCAATCCGACCGGCGGGATGGCCGGCAATCCGACCAGTGGGACGACCGGCAATCCGACCGGCGGATCAACCGCAGGCCAGGGAGGGGCGTCCGGAGGCGGCGGAACGGGTGGGGGCCTGGGCGGCTCGGGAACCGGCGGCACGTCGGCCGCAGGGGCCGGCGGCCGGGGCGGGAGCTCGGGCGGCGGGACGGCGGGCGGCGCGGGCAGGGGCGGCGCGGCGGGGGCAACGTCGGGCGCAGGCGGTCAGGCCGGCGCCACGGGGGTCGGCGGTGGCGGCGGTGGAATCGCGAGTGGTTGCGTGAGCACGAAGCAATGGCCCACGGCCAATCCGACCGCCGCCGGCCCGTTTGCGGTTGCGGCCGACAAGAACGTGGGGCCCTTGGCGGGCTACACGCCCGATCCGATCTACGGAGACCAACAACAACGATTCAACATCTATCGCCCGAGCAACCTTGCGACCAGCGGGTACTGCCACCCCATCCTGGTTTGGGCGAACGGTCACACCGACAATCCCGAACCGAATCCCCCGCTGTGTGTCGTCGACTCCGCCGCTAACAAGTGGTGTGGACAGTACTTGCCTCTGATGAATCATCTCGCCTCGCACGGTTTCGTGGTGATCGCCTCGCTGAGCACCACGACGTCCAAAGGCGATCCGCTGCCCACGATTGCCGGCTTGGACTGGCTGCTCCAGCAGTCTGAAACTTCGAGCAGCCCCTACTACCACCGCCTCGACACGGCCAACATCGGCCAGCTCGGCCACTCGGAGGGCGCGATGTCGACCTGCATGGTCGCATCCGAACCTCGCTACAAGGCGCTGGCGGCGATCTGCGGCACCAGGACGCTCAGCGGTGTTCACACGCCGATGCTGTTCTACTGCGGTGGAAAGGACACCACTGTGCCCTGCGACGGCGTCCACGATGTCTTCCTCACGGTCACGAACCAGCCAGCCTTCTTCATCGACGAGTTGGCCTCGGACCACGGGTGGTGGGTGTACCAGGGCGCCAAGGGCGTCTCGCTCTCCATGGCCGCCGCGTGGTTCAGGGCTCACCTGATGGGCGACACCGCGAACCGCAAGTATTTCTATGGCCCGAGCTGCACCTTCTGCACCGACAGCCGCGTGAAGGTCGAACAGAACAGCCTGATCGCCCAGTAGCAACGAGCGCACCGCGCTGATCGCCCGGCGGCTTGGCGCCTATCGCCCGTAGCCGACCGCCTGGATGTTGCCGCGCCGGTGCCGTCCGTTGCTGCCGCGCCCGCAGAGCCGCCTGTTGGTCTGCTTCCGCCGGAACCGGCAGCCATCGAGCTCGTGCCAAGGCGGGCGCGCCCGCCGCACCCAGCTGCCAAGAACGAGACAGCGACCGCCACGATGGTCAGGTCTCTGCCGGTCAAGGCTCTCCAGCCGAACGACGCTTTCGACGCAAACGACACATTGGTGTTGTCGACTGCGCTGCGGAGTTGTCACGGCATGGGGCGGCGACGGGCGGCGGGTCACTATCCAATTTGAGACGGGCGGTGCCAGTGGCACCTAGCGCCGAAAGAGGGCCTCGACTTCGCCGGCGCTGAGCGCGCGGCCATAGAACCGAAGGTCGTCGATCTCGCCCTGCATCAAGCGCTCGAGGGAATCTGGCTGCGGCGCGCGGGCGCCGATCGCCCAGGGCGTATCGATGTTCGACGGCGGCGTCGTCGCGTCGGCCGTCGACGCCGCGAGCGCGCCGTTCCTGTAGAGGTAGTAGGTCCCGCCGTCGAACACGCCGCAGATGTGCACCCAGCTGCCGACGTCGGCAGCCGGAATGGGCGCGCTGGCCCGGTGATCGATGCTGTTCCAGTATGTGAATTCGTAGTTGCCGGCGTAGATACGCAGCGACACGTCGTGGTTCGGGTTGTTGCGCCATCCGTGCGCGAGGATGTTGTGGTAGCCGTCGATGCTCGCCGGGCGAACCCAGGCGGCGATGCTGATCGCCCCGCCCGTGTTCAGAAGGGGAGGATTACCGATGTCGACCCACTGGTCCGTGCCGCTGAAGGACAGCGCGAACGGATTCGGAAAATGCACGGGTGGAACGTCGCGGGTCGGCGTTGGCGGATCGTCGGACGGCGTCGCGTTCAAACCGAACGGCGATGAGTCGACGGCCACGGCGCCGGCCTCGCCTTCGTCGAACGCCCAGTGTCCCAGGAGGCCGCGGTCCGGGTCGAAAAGGTCGAGCGTGCTGTTCCCGCAGCCGCTGGCGGCGGAGAGCAAGAAGCCGACGCCGAGCAACGCCGTCGAAGCGCGCGGTCTCATAGCGCCACCAGCAGCCCGAGATTACCGGACAAGACGAAGCCCGACATGCTGTCGGTTTGCACGCCCTGTGTGCGAACGACGATTCCGTGCAGCGGAAGCCCTGCCGCGCCGCCGACAGCGAGTGAGATCCGGCGCGCGATCGCGACGAGGAGGCGCGGTTCAACCGCGATGACGAACGCGCCGAGCAGCGTCGTGCGCGAGCTGCCGTCACCGATCTCGGCGTGATACGCGACGCCGTACCCCTGGGCGCGAAGCATCAGGGCAAACCCGACGGTGCGTCGCTTCGACCAGGCGTTCAGCCCCCCTCCCAGCGCAGCCGTCCCTGCGCGTGCCGTCAGCCGGCCCGAGGGCAACGCGTTGCCCTCGGCGAATCGACCGCCGACGCGCAGATCGCCCACGGTCCAGCGTCCGAGCGACGCCGCGAACGAGAGGTCACCGCCCGCGAGCCATTGGCCGCCGGTGAAGTAGTCGAACGACGACAGGGCGCCGATGCCCCAACGATCGTGCGGCGCTTCCGGCGGCGCGGTCGGCGCGACGATCACAGGCGGAGGAGGCGGCGGTGGCGGTGGCGGTTCGGCAGGCAGCGGGCGCGTGATCTCCAACCGGCGAATCAGCTCCGCGATCGCCAGCGCGAGCTCGCGCGATCGCGCTTCGAGAGCGGCGGTCGCATCGTCGGCGTCCGGGAGCTCGATCGTCCGGACCCCGTCGTCTCCGCGCGACGCCCACGGCTCGACGCGGATCTCCTGAGCGCCCTCGATGCACCGAACGACGACCGATATCGGGAGGTTCGCGCGGCGCGCCCGCGCGTCGCCCAGCTCCAGCTCGACCAGCTTCTGAACCGCCCCGTCGTCAA
>DATMZL010000383.1:0-4654 GCA_035607075.1 Polyangia bacterium | reverse complement strand
CGCCGCCGGAGGCCGTTCGGGCGGCCCGCTTCAGGAAGCTTCGAGACCCCGGGCCATTCGACCGAGACGTGCTCGACCACGGCCGGGCCCAGGTCGCGGTTCTCGATCGTCAGCCGCGCACGACCGTCCGTGAGGGCGAGGGCCATCGCCGCATCGGCGTCGGCCATGGCTGCTATCCCCCGAAGAGGCGGTGGCTGGCGGCAGCCGAGCAGGGCTCGTAGCTGACCACCTCGTTCTTTTCTTCGCCGTATTCGAGCTTCTTCGGGTTCACCGCGATGCGCTTCGCCTCCTTCGCCTCCACACAGGCCGCGTGTGCCCAGTCGGACAGAACGCGCTCACCTTTCGCTTGCTCGGCCTCGCGTGCGAGCTCGAGTTTGCGTCGTTCGAAATCCGCGAGGTCCGGCTCCTTCTTCTCTTTCAGCCGGATGACGTAGAAGTTGTCGCCGATCGCGAACGGCCCGCCGAGCGGCTTGTCCGTCGTCAGCGCGAACGCCGCTTTCGCGATCTCGTTCGAGACGCCGATCCCCTCGACGACCACGCCTTCCGGCGTGGAGCGCAGCGAAAAGAGCCCTGTCTCCTCGACGCGCGGGGTCGCCGCCGCGTCGGAACCGCTGGCCTCCTGCGTGTCGCTCGGCGGCGGAAACACCGTCTTGAGCGTGGAGGTGGGCGCCTCCTTCGCCTTCGCCAGCGCCGCCTCCGCGGCGGCCTTGGCGCGCGCGGTCGCCTGTTCCTGGCGCAGCTTCTCCTCGGCGAGCTCGGTCTTCGCCGCCTCGAACGGGATGTGTCCCTCCCGCGAGCCCTCGACCTTGCTGATGACGTAGCCGTCGGTGCCCTTCAGCGGTCCGACGACGGTGCCGTCCTTCGCGGCGAACAGCTTGTCCTCCGCTTCGCCGGAGAGGTTCGTGTTGCCGCGCGCGCGCCAGCCCAGATCGCCGCCACGCGACTTGGTGGCCGCGTCGTCGGACGACTGCTTCGCCAGCTCGCCGAACGCCTTGCCGTTTTTCTTCAGCTTCTCCGCCAGCGCGTCGGCCTTCTCGCGCGCCGTCTTGCTCGCCTTCTCGTCGGCGTCGCTGGGCAGCTTGACGAGGATCTGCCGGATCCGTCGTTGCGCGGGCGCCTTCTCGTACTGGAATTTCTTCTGCTCGTAGATCTCCTTCAGCTTCGCCTCGTTCTTCGAGGCGTAAGCCGCGATCTCCGCGTCGGTCGGCGAGACCTCGGTCTCCTGGCGGCGGCTGGTGAACCGGATGTACTCGAGGTTGACCTGGCGGTTCTTGCGGATGAAGTCCGACTTCACCTCTTCCGGCGAGACTGTCACGCCCGACCTCAGGAGGTTCCGCATGCGGGACGCGAGCAGCTCCTTCTTCTGCTGGGCCAGGAAGCCGGCCGGCTCCTGTTGAAGCCGGATACGGACGAAGTTCTTGAACGACTCGGTGTCGAAGCGCCCATCCTTGTGCAGCATCGGCGCCGGTACGGCTGCGCCGCCAAGGGTCAGGATCTTCGCGTCGGCGATCTGGTCGTCGACCTCATCGTCGGTGACGACGAAGCCCAGCTTCTCGGCCGTGGAGGCCAGCAGCTCGCGCTCGATGAGCTTGTCCATGACCAGCTCTTTCAAGCCCTGCTGCTTCGCCAGCTTCGGCGGGTAGCGGTCGCCGTTCGACATGAACCAGCCGTACCGGAAATCCGTGTCAGAGATCGTCTGGCGCCCCACGCGGGCCGCAAATTGCTCGTCGGTGGTGACCTGATCGCACGTCGTGCCTCGGGACTGTGGCCCGAAGCTGATGATGAACGTGGCGATGATGATGACGAACAGCGCGCTGATAAGCACCGAACGCGAATTTTTCCGCATTTGGTCGAGCATGACGGGGCGGAACTTAGCACAAATGCCCGGAGCGCCCTATCGGAGTGCTGCAGGGTGTGATAAGAATTTGTCTTCGTCTGCGCGGCCTTACCGGGGGCGCGCGCGGTCGTGAAACTCAATGCTGCTCGACTGGGTCTACGGGCTTTTCTCCAACGACCTCGCCATCGATTTGGGTACGGCGAACACGCTGACGTTCGTCCGCGGTAAGGGAATCGTCTCGAACGAGCCGTCAGTCGTCGCCGTGCAACGGTCGGGCAACGGCTCGAAGAAGGTTCTCGCGGTCGGCAAGGAAGCGAAGGAGATGCTCGGCCGTACGCCCGGGAACATCGTGGCCGTTCGCCCGATGAAGGACGGCGTCATCGCCGACTTCGAGGTGACCGAGGCGATGCTCCGCTACTTCATCACCCGCGTGCACAACCGCCGTACGCTGGTGAAGCCGCGCATCATCATCGGCGTGCCGTCAGGCATCACCGAGGTCGAGAAGCGCGCCGTGCGCGACTCCGCCCTGGCGGCGGGCGCGCGCGAGGTCTACCTGATCGAAGAGCCGATGGCGGCGGCGATCGGCGCGGGGCTGCCCGTGACCGAACCGTCCGGGAACATGATCGTCGACATCGGCGGCGGCACGACCGAGGTCGCCGTGATCTCGCTGGCCGGCATAGTCGTCGCGAAGTCGATCCGCGTTGCGGGCGACAAGATGGACGAGGCGATCGTCGCGTACATCAAGCGCAAGTACAACCTGCTGGTCGGCGAGCGCACCGCCGAGTCGATCAAGAAGCAGATCGGCAACGCCTACCCGACCGACGAAGTCACGACCATGGAGATCAAGGGGCGCGACCTTGTCGCGGGCGTGCCCAAGACGCTGGTCATGAACAGCGACGAGGTGCGCGAGGCGCTCGCCGAGCCGGTCAATCAGATCGTCGATGCGGTCCGCTCGGTGCTGGAGCGCACCCCACCCGAGCTGGCGGCGGACATCGTCGATCGCGGCGTCGTGCTGACGGGCGGCAGCTCGCAGCTGCGCAACCTCGACGTGCTGTTGCGCGAGGAGACGGGCCTGCCGGTCATGGTCTCCGATTCACCCGAGTGCGCGGTGGTGCTGGGTACGGGGCGCGCCCTCGACGAGCTCGGCCTACTGCGGGAAGTCGCGTTGCAGTAAGGGGCGATGGTCGGGGGAAGCAGCAAGCGCGTACGAGAGATCGCAGTCGTCGGGGTGGTTCTAATCCTGGCCCTGTATGTCCTGCGCGTCAGCGCCCGGAATCCCGGCGAGCTGTCGGCCCTGGACCGCTGGATCCTGAAGCTGGTGTCGCCGGGGCAGGCCGCGATGTCGTACGTCGCGCGCGGGATCACCGGCGTGGCCGGGCGCTACGTCGAGCTCAAAGGCGTGCGCGCCGAGAACGAGGCGCTGCATCGCGAGAACCGCCAGCTACGCGCCGAGCTGACCGAGATGCGGCGGCTCGCCGAGGAGAGCGGGCGCTACCAGCGTTTGCTCGGGCTGCGCGACGCCACGCCCGCCGAGACGATCGCCGCGCGCGTGATCGCGGTGGACGCGTCGCCGTACTTTCGCGTCGCGCGCGTCGACATCGATCGCGGTGAGGGGACGGTCCGGCGTGGGATGCCCGTGCTGACGCCGGAGGGCGTCGTCGGGCGGATCAACCGCGTGGCGGGCAAGACCTCCGATGTGCAGCTGCTTGTCGATCCGCGCTCGGCGCTGGACGTGATCGTGCCGCGCACCGGCGGCCGCGGCATCCTGCGCGGCAAGTCCGGCGAGAACGGCTACCGCTGCAGCATCGAGTACCTGGCGCGCGGCGAGCCGGTGAAGGAGGGCGACGCGGTCGTCACCAGCGGCGTGGGCGGCGGGTTCCCGCGCAACCTGGCGGTCGGTCACATCACGCGCATCATCCCGGGGGCGGTCGGCCTGTACCAGGACGTCGAGGTCACTCCGGACGTCGACTTCGCGCGCCTGACGGACGTGCTGGTCGTCGTCGCGCCGCCGCCCGCCGCCGATCCGGAGCCGGCATCGCACCACACGCCGGGGCGAGGACTGACGGTGATCAAGTGAGAAGCGCAGCGACATTGACCGTGGCGTACCTGCTGCTGATCCTGCAGTCGACCGTGCTCGAGCTGGCGCCCGTGCACATGGCGGTGCCCAGCTTCGGCTTGCTGGTGGTGCTGCACGTGGGCCTGTCGCCGACGAAGTGGACGATCTCGTCGGCCGCCGTGGTCGCGTTCGCGACGGGTTATCTCTTCGATCTCGTGTCGGGCGCGCCGCAGGGCGTGCACGCCTTCGTGTTCACGTTGATGACGCTGTTCGCGCGCGTGCTGACCAGGCGCGTGGCCGCGAACGGCATCGTCCTGGGCGCGGCGACGTCGTTCGTCGCCAGCTTGCTGTCGTCGTTCCTGGTCGTGCTGGTGCGGGCGCAGGTCGCGCCCGAGGGCGGCTACGGCGGGCTTCGCCAGGCGCCGCTCGAGGCTGTCCTGACCGCGATCTTCGGGCCGCTCGTGCTCTCGCTGTTCAGGCGGCTCGACGGTCGGGTCGACACCGCGCGATCGCGCGTGGGCCTGGCGCGCGGACCTCGGGGGGGCGGCGGCGGCACGTCCATGTCGATGTCGCTCACGGACCGTAGATGAGACGATGGAGATAGCCGGGCAGGACGCTGAGCTTCCAGAGATACGAAGGCGCGCCCGTACGTTCGCGATCGTGGTGCTGGTCGCTTTCGTCGCCATCGCGGGCCGCCTCTTCTATCTGCAGGTCATCCAGGGCGACGTCTTCTTCCGCGTCACGTCGGACAGCATCATCCG
>DATMZL010000389.1:0-3422 GCA_035607075.1 Polyangia bacterium | reverse complement strand
AGCGCGATGTCGAGGCCGAGCGACCCGGTCGACACGACGCCCGCCTCGGCCCGGGCCCCCTCCCCGCCCACGCCCAGGCGCATGATCGCCCCCTTCCCGAACTGCTTCTCGATCTCCCCCAGCACCGCGCCGAGCGCCTTGTCCTTCTCCTTCGGGTTCGAGCCGTCCTTGTCCTTGTCGCGGTCCTTGTCCTTCGAGCTGTCCTTGTTGGTCTCCATGGTTTTCCTTTCCATGGAGACCAGGCTAACCCCGACCTATGACAGAACTGGTCAGGGCAGTTGGATCCCTCGGCGATCGGCCGGGTCGCGTGCGGCCAGGTCCCGCGCAAGATCACCGCCTTCCGCGATTTCCTGATCGACTGGCTGAAGAAATCCCCGCTGTCGGACGACTGACGAAACCGCGAAGGGGTTATGGTGAAGGCGTGGGTCTCTGGGAGAACACCGCGTTCGTGGCGCCCGGATCTGCATTCGCTCGCCCCGCGAAGCGGGGACAGGGGTAGAGAGAGGGGTCCGCGTGTCGAAGAAGCGCACACGTCTCCAGCCGCCCTCCGTGACCCGCTACGCGCCCGCGTCGCGCCTGCACGGCCTGCGCGCGCTGCTCGACGGCGCCGAAGGCGTGTCCATCTACGACGTCGCCGAACGCTTCGGCGTCAACCCGCGCACCGCGCTCCGTTACATCCAGGCGCTCGCGCGCGCCGGCGAGCCGCTCTACGAAGAGATGTCCGGCAAGCGCAAGGTCTGGCGTCTGATGCCGACCGCGCGCCGGCAGTCGATCACGCTGACGACGGCGCAGATGGTGGCGCTGTATCTGTCCCGCCGCGTGTTCGACTTCCTCGCGGGCACCGGCTTCAAGGAGGACCTCGACGACGTCTTCGCGAAGCTGGAGGCGACGCTGCGCCGCAAGGACTTCGGTGCCGCCCGCAACCTGGACCGCAAGGTCTTCGACGTGAACGAGGCGCGACATCTATATGAGGGCCGCATCGAAGACGTGAACGACATCGTGACCGCGTTGCTGCGCGAGGAGAAGCTGCGCGTCACGCAGGAGGGCGTGGGCGGCGGAAAGAAGACGTTCGTCATCGAACCGTACACGCTGCTCGTCTACAAGAAGGGGCTGTATCTCGCGGCACGAAGTGAAGGGCACGCCGGAGAAATCCGAACGTTCGCGCTCGACGGGTTCCGCGAGATCGAATGGCTGCGCGGGCAGACCTTCGAGTACCCAACGGACTACCGGCCCGAGCAGATCACCGAGGGCGCGTTCGGGCTGATCCGCGGCAAGGATGTGACGCGCGTGCGGATCTGGTTCGACGACAAGGTCGCGCGCTACGTGCAGCGCCGGATGTGGCACCCGACGCAGCGGTTCCGGCGCGCCGCGGGCGGCGTCGAGATGACGATGGACGTACGAGGCACGACCGAGATCGTCAGCTGGGTGCTCGGCTTCGGCGACAAGGCGCGCGTCATCGCGCCGGCCGCGCTGCGCGCCGACGTCGCGCGCGAGCTCGGTCGAGGCGCCGCCCGTTACGCCAGCCGCTAGCTTGTCGTCGCGCTTGCAGCGAGGCGCCGCGGTCCCAAGTTTCGGTGGGGAGGCGGCAAATGTCGCGCGATCAGCTCGAGGGCGCACCCTGGGGAAGCAACGTCGATCCCGACGAGGCGTATCTGCGCGGGCAGGCGACGTCGGTCGGAAGCGGCTTGCTCGGCGGCTGGAGCCAGGCGTCGTACGGCGGAGCCTTCGCCGTACGCAAAGGAAACGAGAAAGAGATCCGGCGCGAGATCGCCGAGCTGAACGAGAAGCATCCGCCCAAGCTCGGCCCGAGCAGCGAAGACTGACTCCGCCGGCCGATCCACGATACGATGGATCGATGACACGCCTGCGTCGCTTGCGCGGTGTTGCCCTGCTGGCGCCGTGCTTGATGCTCGCCTGCGGCGGCAAGACGAGCTCCGGTGGTCCAGGCGACGCGGGTCGGGACGTCGGCCCGTTGCCGCCCGATCCCTGCGTCGCCGCGGGAACCTGTCCTCCCGGTGTTTGGGTCAACGTCACGCCGCCCGACATGCCGGCGAACGTTCTCCGCCCGACCGCGAATGTGTTCGGTCCCGGCAGCATCGCCGGCGACCCGGCGCGTCCCAGCGACATCTATGTCGGCGGCAGCAGCGCCGGCCTCTGGAAGTCGTCCGACTACGGCAACACCTGGGCGCTGATCAACGACACGCTCCCCGACGTCCCGCGCGGCGCGGTGATCGCCGTGGCGGGCACGACGCCCGCCACGATCTGGGCCGCCGGCTACAACACCATCTACAAGTCCGTCGACGGCGGCCAGACGTTCACGCAGACGCAGCTCACCGTCAGCCTGTATTCGCTTAACGTCGATCCCAACGACGCCACGCACCTGATCAGCGGGCTTCACGAGGCGGACGGCATCGTCGAATCGACTGACGCCGGCGCCACCTGGAAGATAGTCGGCGGCGGGGGCTTCCCGACGGGCGGCGTCTCCTGGTACCCGTACTTCATCGACGCCGGCAGCGCCGCGACCACGCGGCGAACGTGGTTCGCGATCGCGCAGAACGGCGCCAGCGCGATCATGACGAAGGACCAGGGCGCGACCTGGTCGATCCCGCAGGGGCTGGCCGGCCTCCAGCACCCGCACGGCAACTCGCAGATCTTTCAATCCGGCCAGACGCTGTTCGTCGCCGGCCTGGAAGGCCCCGAGGGTCAGGGCGTCTACCGCAGCACCGATCTCGGCGCGAGCTGGTCGCGCGCCGACAGCGGGCAGCGGCCCGAAGCGGTCGTGTGGGGCACGGCGAAGAACGTCTACGCGATGTACGCGTGGGCGTGCTCCGGTTGCGATCTGGGGACGCAGTTCGAGATCGCGCCGCAGCCTGGAACCGACTGGGCGACCGTCGAGGTGCCGGCGGAATTGTTGATCGGCCCCAACGGCGTCGTCGCCACCAGCGACGGAACGCGGAACATCTTCGTCGGCCTGATGTGGGATCAGGGCCTGTGGCGGTACGTCGAGCCGTGACGATCGTCAGCGACCGGGCGGAGGCCCATACAGCGTCGGGCGGTGCAGCGAGTAGCCGCGCGACAGGCCCGTGAACGACTGGACCAGCTTCTGCGTCGGATCGATCTCGTGCACGTTGCCGTTCTGGCTGTTGGTCGCCAGGAAGTTGCCGTTGGGCAGATGCTGCGCGTCGCTCAGCGTCGGCGAGTTGCCGGTGCCGCTATATTGCCAGTCGAGCTTCGCTGTCGATCCGTTGATCGTGTAGTGGAGGATCTTGGACGTACCGCCGTTGAACGGCCCGTTCGACCACAGCACGATTTTGTTGGGCGCGTACTGATCGTGGCCGTGCTGCACGCGCCAGACTGACGTCGTCGTCGAATCGGCGCCGTCGGCCTTGGCGTGGTTCGGCGTCGTGCCCGTTGGTGTCGCG
>DATMZL010001470.1:0-3512 GCA_035607075.1 Polyangia bacterium | reverse complement strand
CATCGCTCGCCGCACGTCGTGACGCCATCCGATCCCTCGAGGTGGACCCGCGTGCCTGGCTGCGTGGTGCTGATCTCGACCCGGAATATCGGCGGAAGATCGATCCCCTGCGCGCGCGCGCGCCCACCCACCGCCACCGCCGCAACGCCGACGGCGAGCGCGATCGCTCCGCGCCGTAACGACGTCACCGTCGTCAGAAGCCGCCCGTCAGCGCCAGGCCCGCCCACCGATGCCCGGCGGCTGGCGTCAAAAGCAAGCGCGCGCCCCATGCCTCGTTGGTGCGTTGCCGCGCGCGATTTCGGTCAGGAAAGGCTGACGCCGCGGACGGCGCGCCGAGTGGGTCAACGCGCACCGTGGCGTGGTGGTGCTGCAGCCACACGGACAGGCCCGTCAGGCCGAGCGTGAGGCCGGCGCCCAGGCTGGCCCCCGCGATGACGTACGTCGACGTCGCGAAGTCGTGGGTCGCGCAGCCGTTGGGGTCGCCGCAATCTCCGGCCGTCTCGACCCATTTCTCGAAAAGAATTGCGTAGAAGATCGCGCCGCCGACGACGATCCCGGCCAGCCCGACGCTCATCAGAACGATGCCGAGATTTCGCTTCCCAAGATCAGCCGGCGTGACGGTGGCGCTGGTCGGCATCTGGACCAGCAAATACTGCGTCGAGTTGTGCCCTTCGGCGTCGCTGACGACCATCTTGTACTGGGCTTGCGGAAGCGTCAGCGCGCACCGCTCTCCGCAATTCGTATGACCACCCGGCCCGTAGAGATGGATGCGGGTGCCCGGCTGCGTGGCGCTGATCTCGACCGGGAAAATCGGCGGCGCGCTGATCATCTGCGCTTGCGCCCGGCCCGCGGCCGCGACAGATCCGACCACGATCAGAAATGCGATCGCGTGAGCGATCGACACCTTCCGCGACCACGCCATCGGCACCATACGATAGCATCGGTCGCGCGCGAACCATGTCGCAAACCTTTCCGCTGCAAGCATCGCTGGACCTGCTGGCGCGCCGGCGCGCGCCCTACGCGGGCCCGCTGGCGGCGATCGCCGGCGATCTTCTGGCGCGGTTTCCGCCCGCGAACGGCCGTCCGTTGCTGGAGATCGGCGCGGGCGCCGGCGCGCTGCGCGGCTGGCTGCCGGCCTCCCTGCGCGCGCGCGTGATTCACAGCGAGCCGTCCGGCGCAGCCGCCCGCGCCCTGCGCGTCCGCGCCTCCGGCGCTGCTGTCGCGCGCGCGGCCGCCGAGGCGCTGCCCGTCGCGGCCGGGACCTGCGGCGCCGTCCTGGGCCTGTGCGTGTTCGACGCGGTCGCCGATGCGCCGGCCGCCGCCGCCGAGATCGCGCGCGCGCTGGCGCCGGGCGGACGCTTCGTGCACCTGCTGGACATGGCGACGCTGCTGGAGCAGCCGTTCGCGAAGCTCGCCGGCTCCGGCCTGGTGCCGATCCCGAACGTGTTCGGCGATCCGGGCGATCACGAGTGGCCGCTCGACATCGTGCTGCTGGAACGGACCTGGCTGGCGAACCTGCTCCGCTTCGCAGGCGACGCCGGACACCCTTTTGCAGCGACGTTCGCGCCGATCTTCGCGCCGTTTCTCGGCTCGCCGTTCGACGTCGGCGCGGCCACCGGCGCGTTCAAGGCGATCGCCGGCAGCGGCGAGCGCCGACGCGCGCTGGCGGCGCTGCTGACGTCGGCCAGCCGGCTGTCGGTCGCGCAGGGCCTTCCGGCCGTCGAGCCGCTGCCGTTTCATTCGGGTCGCTACCTGCAGAGCCTGCTGGCGACCGTCTTCACCGGCGCCGGCTTCGCCGTCGAGCTCTCCGAGATCGTTGCGCGCGCGATTCGCCGTCCGGCCGCCGGCGACGAAAAAGAGCTCCGCTATCGCAGCCTGTGCGTCGGCCACGAACGCCTGGAACAGGAGCTGCCCCGCCGCCTCCTGGTCGCCGTCCGCGAGCCGCCCACCGACGGAGACATCCTTGTCGAGGCGGGCGTGTTCGCGTTCGTCGCGCGCAAATCGACTACAGCAGGTTCCGGAAGTTCTTGAAGAACTCCCAGAAACCGGGGACCGCGGCGCCGCTTTGCGAGTCGTGCCCGTTCCCCTCGCTGGTACAGAAGACGATCGGGTAATCGTTCAGGCAACGATCGTACTTCACGCAGTTGAAGTTCACGCTGCTCGGCATGCCCGTGATCATGTAGGCCTCCTGCGGCGCGGTGTCCTTGTCGCCGTGGCATTCATTGAGGCGCAGCAGCCGCTCCACCGCCGTGATCGAACCGGAGTACGGATTCGACATGTCCATCGCGTCGTGGATCAGGAACGCCGCGATCGGATGGTCGACGCACACCTTCGAGCCGTTGTGAATCGACGGCGGCAGCCCGCCCGTGACGCTGCCCTGCGCGCGCAGCACGTCGGGGAACTGGCAGCCCAGCTGGTGCGCCATCCAGCCGCCGCTGGAGTAGCCCGCGTAGAACTGCCGGCTGGTGTCGACGCAATAGTCGGCTTCGATCTGCTTGTGCAGCCGGTCGAAGTAGCCGTACTCGGCCGAATCGGGCGACGGCGAGCCGGCGCCGTCGTCGAAGCAGAAGTGGCAGAGCTGGCTGGCACTGACGCCGGCATCGGCGTTGCGGGGATCGATACAGTTCGCGCTGTTGTACTCGGCCTTGTTGTAGTAGCCCTGCTCCATCGCGATCAGGATCGCGTCCGGATCCGAAGCGCTCTCCATCGGGTAGACCTTGCTGCCGCCCAGCAGGTCCTGCGGCGGGCCGCACCCGGGACCGAGGTAGACCGTTCGGTACGGCTTCGCCGGATCGTAGGTCGGCGGCAAGCGCACGTAGTAGAGGCGATCGCGCGCGTTGTCCGCTTCGCATTCCACGGTCAGCGAGAACCGCGCGTACTTCCCCAGCGCCTGCGTCGGCGCCTTGCCGCACCCCGCGCTCGCGCCGCGGTTCGGGGGCGTGGGCGCCACCGGACACCGCATACCGGCGTCGACGCCCAGGCCCTTCTCGCCGACGAAACCGCGGACGGTCGGGCTCGAGGTGCACGCCGTCGTCAGGACCGCAGCCGCGAGCGCGATGCCGACGGGGCGGAACACGCGCGGTCTCAGAACACCCCGGGCACGAGCCCCGGGATCGGCCCCGCGAAGTCCGGCAGGCCGAACGTGTTCTCGTCGATGCCGAACATCTTCAGGAACGACACGAACAGCTTGTTGTGCGCGATCCCGTTCCCGTACCCGGGATCGTTGTTGCCCAGGTAGTCCAGGTAGCGCCCGCCCGGCAGCTGCCCGCCGCAGCTGCCCGCCAGCACCATCGGCACGTTCCAGTACGTGTGCTTGCCGCCCTCGCCCAGCTCGTTCGTCCAGTAGAACAGCATGTTGTCGAGCAGCGACTTGCCGTTGCCCTCGTCGATCGCCTTCAGCTTGCCGAGCATGTAAGCGTACTGCTGCGCGTACCAGTTGCCGACCTTGCTGAGATCCGAGCGGATGATCTGCGCGGTCACCTGATCGACCATGGCGGCGTTCACCGAGACGT
>DATMZL010000422.1:0-4973 GCA_035607075.1 Polyangia bacterium | reverse complement strand
GATCGCGGTACGCAGCCGGAAGCCGACACCGCCCAGATCCTGTCCCGAGAACTTCGTGTGCAGGATGTACATCAGGCCTCCCTGCAGCGAGAGGCGCCACTTGAGATGCGTGTCGAGACCGCTCTCGACGTAGAACGTGTTGCCCTCGTTCCCCGAGAACATTCCGCCGCCCTCGGCGTAGAGCCAGACCTCGGGCCGATTGAGGTTCGGCGGCGACAGGTCGTACGAGTAGTACGCCCCGAACAGCAGCGAGTTCAGCGCCTGCGGCTTCTTGTCCGCGCTGGGCGGCCCGGTCGAGAAGACGCTGCCCGTGATGCCGAACAGCTGATTCTGGTTCTCGCCGAACCGCTCGTGAAAGCGCAGCCCGATCTGCGCGCCCACGATGTCACCGGTCTCGCCCGCGTACCCGACCTGGGCGATGCCCAGCGCGAGCGTGACGCCGTAGTACGGGCGGGCGGCGATCTTTCGTTCCAGCTCCTCGGCGCGCTCGGCGCGCGTGGGGATGCGCTGTCCCGTGCGCAGCAGCGCCGCCATCGTCGCGTCCGAGCGGTAGCCGTCGCTCCAGACGACGCCGCCGTCGGAGGCGCGGTAGACGACCGCCGACATCCAGATGACGTTGGACGTGGGGCTGTACGTGAAGTCGATGTCCATGAACGTCTTCACGCCGTTCTTGATCCCGATGCGGCGCAGGTCGTCGGAGGTCACCGCGCCCAGCGTCAGGATCCAGTTGCCGTCCTCGACGCGCGATCGAACGGACGTGCACTCGGCGCAGACCGTCATCTTGACGTTGGTCGCGTTCGTGAGCCGCGCGATCATGCGCGTCTCCAGCGTTCGGGCGAACTCCGGCCGCAAGTTCGACGACAGCCTCACCAGCTTGATCGCCATCGGCGACATCAGGTTCGGATCCTCGCGGCCCAGCTGGCGCGCCATTTCATCCATGATGTCGTCGACGAGCTCGAAGAAATCGATGGTGTCCTGCGAACGCTGGATCAGCATTTCGACCTTGCCGGGCGACGCGACACGCTGCTTGGTGGTGGGCGTTTCGACCTGCACCTTGCCTGAGGCGCTGCTGCTGGACGCGGCCTCCACCATGGTGGGCCGCTTGGTGCCCGCGGCCGGGTCGGTCGGCTGGCGAAAGCGCATCTTGGGCGCCTCGCCGTCGGCCCGCTGTGGGACGCCGGACTGCTGCGGGTGGTAGGGATTGGAACCCTGCGGTTGGTAGTAATAGGGCTGGGGGCCGGGCACGGGTTGCCCGGGCGCGGGCTGCCCGGGAGCCGGCTGTTGCTGCACGGGCTGCGGGGCCGGGTAGGCCGGCGCCTGCGCGTACGCGACGCCGGGCAACGCGATCGCGATCAGCGACAGCAGCGCGCTAGAACGCAAAGCCCACCTGGAAGCGGACGCCGTGGCGATCCTGTTGGAGGCTGTCCTCCCAGACGAGGCGCAGATCCTCGCTGGGCGTCTTCTGCATGTCGTCCAAATTCGCTCCCGTGTAAAAAACGTACTCGTAAACGTACTCGACGCTCATTCGGAAATAGCCGGTGGCCAGCTGCACACCGCCCGACGCGTTGAGGCTGCTGGCGCGACCGTGGCCCTGCAGAAAGCCCCCGTTGCCCATCTGATCGACGTGCACGATCGCCAGCGGCGCCGACGTCGCGGAGAATCCGGCCCCGACGAACGGCGCGAAGTCACGGTCGCCGAGGAAATAGCGCGCGCCCAGATTCCAGGTCGTGCGCGTGCAGTCGCCGCCCGTGGTGGAACCGCCGCCGCTCGACGCGCAGCTCATCTGACGCTGGCCGAGCCGGCCGGCGAGCTCCAGCTGCCGCAGCACCGTCCACGACGCCACGAGGCCGTAGTTGGCGATGCCGCTGCCGGCGAACGCCTCGATCGCGATCGGATTGATCACGCGCGAGGGCTGCGTGCCGGCCATCCACTTTTGCACCCAGGCGTCGCGCGCGTCCTGCTCGGCGGCGATGGCCTGCTTGCGTTCGGAGGCGAGCCGTCGCTCGAACGCCGCGAGACGGCAAGCGCGGCGCGCCTTCTGCGCGACGAGGGTCGTGTCCTGCGGATCGAACGCGCGCGCCCGCTCGCAGGGATCTTCGGGGACCTCCTCGACGAACGTGTAGGCGTGCGCCCGCGCGCGTAGAACAGTCAGGAGCGCGAGCACCGCGGCGGCGCGAATCGCGGCGGTCACGATCGCCTCCCCGTCCAGGCAACGCCGAGGTGGCCGGGCCATCGTTCGATCGACGCGGTGCTGGCGTCGTTTCCGCGCCGGGGCACGAACAGCAGCGTGCCGATCTCGTCGAGCGCGGACGACAGGTCGATCAGCGGCGCGGGCACGTCGTACTTGCGTCCAATGAGGACGTCGCCGAGCAGGATCGGCCGCCGCGCGGCGCCGACAGTCTCGGCGTAGGCGCGGGCGCCGGATTTCAGATGCGCGCTGGCCGCGCGGTAGAGCGTCGTCAGCTCCTCGTCGACCGGGCCGCGACCGCCGTCGACCAGGTGGCGCTTCAAGGTTTCGACCAGCGTCGCCAGGTTCGGCTGATCGTCGGCCTCCACGAGCGCGGGAAGCGCGTCGCGCGCGACGACCAGCAACGCGCGTTGCCAGTTCACCGAACGGGTGGCGCGTCGCTTCTCTCGGACCTTGTCGCTCTCGGCGGAAGCGATCAGCGAGCCGTCACGCGGTTTCAGGTCGATCTTCGGCTTGTCGTCCTTCTGGGTTTTGTCGCCCTTGTCGCCCGCCTTGACCGTCTTCCTGGCGACCGGCTTCCTTTCGTCCTCCGGGTCGCCCCGATCGTCCTGGCCCGCGAGCAGGCGAAACGTGCGCGCGAACTCGGCGCGGTCGCCGGCGCGCGCCGCCGCCACCGACGCCCGCGCGAGGTTCTGCAGCTGGCGGTTCGGATCGTTGTCGTTCTCGTACAGCCACAGGAAGGTCGCCATCGCCGAGCGAAAAGCGCCTGCCTCCAGCGCCGCCTGCGCGAACGCGTCGGCGCGGCCCAGCCGCTCGCGGGGCGGGCCCAGCGCCTCGAGAACCTCGAGCGTCTCGTCCGAGACCGGGGACGCGAGCAACGTCCGCAGCGCGATGTCCATGACCGCCGTCGACGTCGGATCCTCCTCGACGTCGGCGTGCGCCCGGCGGGCGAGCACCTCGCGCGCCTCGGCTAGCAGCGGGCCGTGCCGGCGCGCCCGTGCGTGCGCCTCCATCTGCTTGAACGCGATGTAGCGGCCGACGGCGTCGTCGCCGTGGGGCGGCGGGCCCAGGACCGTGACCGCGTCGTCGGCGCGCTGTGCGGCAAACAGACGCTGCGCGACAAGCAGCGACAGCGCGCGCCGGGCGGGCGCGCTGGTCTTCAGCGCCAGCGCCGCACGCGCCTTCACCAGCAGCGCGTCGGGTTTCACCGCAGGATCGGCGACCGCGGCCAGCGCGTTGGCGAGCACGACACGATCGTGCTCCTCCGGCGTCAGCCCGGCTGCCGGCATCTGGTCCAGGCGCGCGAGCGGCGCGGTGGCGGCGATCGCCTCGCCGCGCTCGATGCGGAGCACCGCCGCCTGAACCAGGAGCAGCGGCTTCGCGGGATGACCAGCGGGCAGTTGCTGCGCCGCGGATGACACGAGCGCGACCTCGGGTTCCAGGACCGGGCGGGGCGGGGTGGCGAGCGCGTCGGGGCCGTCGTTCTGCGGCGCCTCGGTCGTCGCGCATTGGCTGACCACCGCCGGCATCGGGAGCTCGTCGGTCCACAGCTCGTTCTCGACCGGCCACACCATCTGCTTGTCGTCGAGGCCGACCTTCAGGTGTCCACCCGGCACGTACGCGGCGGTCGCCGATCGGCCCTCGCGCGCCAGGCGCACGCGTTCGATCTGAGCGAGGCGGCGCAGGCCGTCCCACGGATCCGACAGCCCGCGATCCGCGCCGCTGCTGCTGTTACGGGGAATCCGCGTCAGCGGCTCGCAGCGCAGCAGCGCGAGCAGCTCGGACCAGAAGTCGAGCGCGCTGTCGGGGACGCCGCGCTCGCGATCGGCGAGTCGGGTCAGCGCCGCGTGCGCGGTATTGAGATCGCCGCGCCAGACGGCGTCGCCGGTCGCGACCAGCAGCTCGTCGCGCGTCTCGGCCACCGGCGCGCCCGCGCCGAAGGTCGAACGCCCGCGGCCGTGGCTGCACCCGACCGCCGCCACGAGCGCCAGCGCGGTGATGGCACGCGTGGGGAGCCGGCGAGCTCTGCTCGCCGCGTACCATCGCGGGGGGTTCGGGACCCTTTGAGGGTCCCGACTGGATTGCCCACCGCGCATCACAGCGTGCCTCCGACGGCGATCGACGGCAGCGTGCCCCAGACGGAGACCGCGCTGCCCGAGCGGGTCTCGCGCTCGTAGACGATCGCGGTGTCGATGCGCGCGAACATCTTCGGGGTCAGAAAGACGAGCAGACCGAGGCCAAAGTCGCTGGACGGCCCGACGTCGCCGTCGTGGACATGCACCCCGGCGTGAACGAACGCCTGCGGTTCGAAATGGATCGCGCTGCCCAGCCCGCCGACCATCAGCTTCCCGTAGCCGATCGAGTAACGGCCTCCCGCCACGAACATCCATCCCGGCGCGTGGCTGTTCGGGAGCAACCCGCTCGTACGCTTGGCCTCTTCCGCCGCGTCGTTGAGATAGCTCCAGTAGTGGGCGACCTGCAGCTCGACGCCGATCGGTTCCACCGGGTAGTAGGTCGCGCCGACGCGCACGCCGGGGCTGTTGTAGAAGTCGCCGCGCGACAGGTACTCGGCGGCGCCGAAGATCTGCGTGGCCTTCGCCTTCACCGCGAAGCGCGATTGCACCCGGACGTCCGTCGCCGGACGTGGGGCTGCCTCGCCGAGCGGCCCGGCGCGAAGCGGCACCGTCGTCGTGCGCGGCGCGGTCGTGCCGGCGGCCGGCGCGGGCGTTCGCCCGGGCGCGGCGGCCACACCCGATCGGGCCGGCGACGGTCCCGGCCCGGGACG
>DATMZL010000468.1:0-4136 GCA_035607075.1 Polyangia bacterium | reverse complement strand
GCGTCTGATTGCAAGAAGGAGACGGCACCGACTCTGGAGCCGTGCCACTGCTGTGGCTTTTTGATTTTGGTATCTTTGGAAAAGGGACGACGAACAAGGCATTTCCACCTGGCCACGCGGGTGGAAAACGAAGGGCGCGGGGAGCCCGGCGCGAGCAAAAGCAAGCGCTCGCTCGTGCAACCCGCGCTTTCCTTGTCGCCTCAAGGTAGGGCTCCGGCGGAGCTGATTTTCTTGTGAAGCTCCGCACCATAGGCTTGAAAAAGAAAATAAGACAGAGATCAATTAAGGCGGCTTGGCTGTCTTTTCAACAAGTGACGGTGCCGAATGACCTTTCAGCCAGGCAACAAGTTGGCGGTGGGCAACACCAATGGCGGTCGCGTTCGCGGTGATATGCTCACGCGCGCGCTGACGTCGCAGATACAGGAGATCGTCCGGGACAAGGACGGTGACCTCGTCGTCGCTCGCGCCAAGCTCGCGAAGATCATCGACAAGCTGATCGCCCTCGGGATCGAGGGCAACATGGAGGCGATCAAGTTCATCTGGGATCGTCTCGAAGGTCCGGTGAAGAACGTCACCGAATTGAAGAACGCCGACGGCGAGGTACTTCAGATCGAGCTGATCCGCCGCGTCATCGTCGATCCCGCGATGAAGACGATCGAGGGCGAGAAAATGGCCCCGACGACAGAAGTCGCCGAGGCCGAGGTTGATTGACGAGATGAAGGATCAGTAGTGTGTCAGCGGCCGAAAACCTAGCTCGGCCGCGATCCAATTGCCACTTCCGCGATCCAATTGGAACAAATGTACAAGAGTCTCCTTTGTGAATCATCGATGTTTCGCAAGATTCATTAACGAAATCAGTAACTTAAAACTCTTATATATAATGAGGAGACTCGACTAGCTTGGTTAGTCTCGACATCAAGACGCCGCGGGTCTTCGTCCCCCTCCTCGCCCCCGCGCGCTACAAGGGCGCCCACGGCGGGCGCGGGTCGGGGAAGTCGCACTTCTACGCCGACCTCATCGTCGAGCGCTGCCTTCGCGAGTTCACGCGCGCGGTCTGCGTCCGCGAGATACAGCGCTCGCTCGAGCAGTCGGTGAAGCGCCTGATCGAGGACAAGATCGCCGAGCACGGCCTCGAGTCGAAGTTCAAGGTCCTCGAGTCGCGGATCGAGGCGCCCCACGGCGGCGTGATCATCTTCCAGGGCATGCAGAACCACACCTCGCAGTCGATCAAGTCGCTCGAGGGTTACCACGTTGCCTGGGTCGAGGAGGCGCAGTCGCTGTCCCAGAGCTCGCTCACGCTCCTGCGCCCGACGATTCGGGTGCCGAACAGCGAAATATGGTTCTCGTGGAACCCGCGATCGCCGAAGGACGCGGTCGACAACTTCCTCCGCCGGGAGCCGCCGGCCGACAGCGTCGTCGTCGAGGCAAACTACGAGGACAACCCCTGGTTCCCCGATGGACTCAGGGCCGACATGGAGTACGATCGCAGGCGAGACCCGGAGCGCTACAAGCACGTCTGGCTCGGCCAGTACCAGACGACGTCGGAGGCGCGGGTCTTTCACAACTGGAAGATCGAGGAATTCGAGACTCCGAGGGAAGCGGTGTTCTACCACGGCTGCGACTGGGGCTTCAGCGTCGACCCGACCGTCCTGATCAGGTGCTTCGTCGTCGATCGCTCTCTCTACGTCGACGCTGAGTCCTGGCAGGTCGGCTGCCCGATCGACCACACGCCGGCGCTCTTCGATCGCCTCGACCCCGACCCGAAGCGCCACGCTAGCGCGCGGCGCTGGGTCATCGTCGCCGACTCCGCCAACCCTCAGAACATCAACTACATGTCGCGGCACGGCTACCCGAAGATGAGGCCATCGATCAAGGGCGTCGGCTCGGTCGAGGAGGGAGTCGAGTTCCTCAAGAGTTTCGACATCGTGGTCCATCCGCGCTGCCGCCACGTCGCCGACGAGCTCGCCAACTACTCCTACAAGATCGATCCGAAGACCGAGCAGGTGCTGCCGCAGCTTGCCGACGACAAGAACCACACCATCGACTCGCTTCGCTACGCGATCGAGGCCCTCCGCCGGAGGGCGCCGCAGCTGGCACTGGGAGGTTACTGACATGGCCAGGAAGCTCAAGACCAAGTCGCGGGTCGCCAAGACCAAGCGCGCCCGCGTCGTCAAGGTCGACGTCAAGAAGGTCGAGCTGCCCGTCACCATGCCGTTGCAGGTGATGGTGCCGAAGGATGTCGTGCCCATCATCACGGTCGACAAGGGCGTCGTCGACATCGTGCCGATGCCGCGACCAGTACGTCGCCGCAGAACGTGGTGGCAACTCTTGCTTGGTGACTGACTTGAGGTTCTGGACTGAGATCGAGAGCGACCTCGCGCAGCAGATGTGGCAGCGCGGCGACAGCGCCCAGACCATCGCCAACGTGATCAGCACGCGCGACCACACCTTCACTCGCAACGCCGTGATCGGGCGCGCTCATCGCTACAACTGGGGCAGGCACGTCACGCTTCGACGCGCGAGCGCCCCCGACGACGCGCGGGCGCCGGTTCGCAAGCGCAAGGCGGTCGAGCGGAAGGCGCCGTTCGACCCGCGTCGGCCCAAGTTGGTCGAGCGACCGGAGGCGCCGCGCGGGCCGTCGGTGCCGCGGATGCTCAACGTCGTCGACCTCGACGACACGGTCTGTCACTTCCCGATCGGCGATCCCCTCGACGGGCGACCGTTCGGGTTCTGCGGCGCGCCCGTCAACGACGGCTTCGTTTACTGCCCGTTTCATCATCGCATGACGAGCGTGAAGTACAGTGCTGCGCCGCGGCCGTACTTCTCGCCCAACCGCAGATCGCGCTACGCGTGACCGAGCCCGACAACGGCCTCGTCGTCAGGCTGTTGATCTGGGCATCGATCATCCTACTCATCGCCGCGCCCGTGGCCGTCCTCCTGACAATGTGGTGGCAGATACCATGACCATCGGCGACATAGCAGAGTCGGGAAACATGCGGACCGATCCGTCGACGCGGTCGGCGGACTACGAGGCGATGAAGCCGTACTGGAACAAGGTCGACACCTTCCTCGGCGGTGTCGACGCGATGCGCAAGGCGGGCGAGCTCTACCTGCCGCGCTTCCAGGAGGAGAAGGCCGGGTCGAAGGACAGCGGCGGCAAGTCGTACGATCCCTACGTCCTGCGCCTCGCCAAGACTCCGTTCACCAACATCTACGAGGACATCCTCCGCAACCTCAGCGCCAAGCCGTTCGGCCGCGAGGTGAAGTTGAAGGACCCGCCGCCGGAGTACGAGAAGCTCGAGGAGAACATCGACGGCATGGGGCGATCGCTTCACGTCTTCGCCAACGAGTGGTTTCGCGACGCCCTCAACCACGCGATCTCGTGGGTGCTGGTCGACTTCTCGAAGCCGACGCCGCGCGCCGACGGGTTCGCTCTCACTAAGGCCGACGAGGCCGCTCAGGGCCTCCGGCCGTACTGGTGCTTCGTTCCCGCCACCGCCGTCGTCGCGGTCTACTCGGACTGGGAGAACCAGGTCGAGATCATCACGCACGCGCGCGTGCTGGAGCCGCAGATCACGCTCGACGGCTATTTGGAAGTGCTGGTCGAGCGCGTGCGCGTCATGGATCGCGAGGTCTTGGCGCGCGATATCGCCGGCAAGCCGAGTGCCTGGGGTCCGCCGACCTACAAGCTCTGGGAGTTGATCAAGCCGCCGCCGGACTCGACGTCGCCCGAGATATGGCAGGTCGTCGACGAGGGCGTCTACACCATCGGCGTGATCCCGCTGATCCCGTTCATCACCGGCGAGCGCAAGGCCGGGACCTACGAGATTACGCCGCCGCTTCGCACCATCGCCGACCTCCAGATTCAGGAGTACAACGAGGAGTCGAACCTCCAGAACATCCTCGACCTAACCGGCTTTCCGATGTACGTCGGGATCGGAGTCGACAAGCCGGAGGACCCGCTCGTCGTCGGCCCGCGGTCGATCGTCTGGGTGCCGCCGCCCGCGGCGGGACCTCAGGGCGACTTCAAGGCGGTCGAGCCCGCGGGCACCTCGATCAAGATCGTGTTCGACAAACTCCAGAACAGCCGGACCGAGATGCGCGACCTCGGGCTGCAGCCGCTGACCCAGTCGAAC
>DATMZL010000447.1:0-2434 GCA_035607075.1 Polyangia bacterium | reverse complement strand
GGGATGCCGTTCCGCACCGCGCACGAGGTCGTCGGGCGGCTGGTGCGTCACGCGGAAGAGAAACACGTGTCCTTGCGTGATCTGTCGGCCGACGATCTGCGTGCCGTCGACGCCGTGCTATCGCTGAAAATTTTGCAGGCGCTGGATCCGGCGCGCGCGGTCGCTGCGCGATCGCTCGTCGGTGGTCCGGCGCCGGCCGCGGTCGAGCGCGAGCTCGCGCGTCTCGAGGCAGAGCTGCGCGCCGTCGGCCACGAACCGTAGCGCGATTCTGCGCGTCGGCGCGCGACGCCCGCGCTTTACTGAGCCGACCTCGTGTTTAGCCTGACGGGCCGGAGGTTATCGACAATGGCAACTCTCATCCGGAGAAATCAAAGCGAGGCTGCGCCTTCGAGCGCGTCATTCTGGGATCCGTTCCGCGTGATGCGGGATGTGTTGCGCTGGGATCCGTTCCGCGAGCTGGAAGCGGCAGGAGGCGGTGACTACAGCTACTTCGCGCCCAGCTTCGATGTGAAGGAGAACAAGGACGGGTACGTGTTTCGTGCGGATCTCCCCGGCGTGAAGGAGGAGGACCTGGAGATCTCGCTGACGGGGAATCGGCTGGCGATTACCGGCAAACGCGAACAGGAGAAGCACGAACAGGGCGACACCTACTACGCGAGCGAGCGTTCGTACGGCAGCTTCAGCCGCGCGTTCACGCTTCCCGACGGGACCGACGCCGAGAACGTGAAGGCCGAACTGAAGAATGGCGTGCTGCAGGTGATCGTCCCGAAGAAGCCCGAAGTGCAGCCCAAGAAGATCACGATCAGCAAGGACGAGGGCGCCAAGGCGAAGGCCTGAATTTGCCGCCTTCGCCTTCTGCTCGTTCCCCCTCTTCCTGTTGACCAGGGAGAGGGCTGTTCGCTGGGTTCGGCCTCGACGTTCACGAAACAGTAGATCGCGGCTCCGCGAATCTTGACTCCGCCGTGACGCGAATGGAGCATGCGCGTTATGGCCAAACGCTGGGCGGGAGCTCTCGCAGGGGCGCTCCTGCTCGTGTGTGGTGTCGCGCGCGCCGAGCGACCGAAGATCCTGGTGCTGCCTGTCACCGGCAAGTCGGCCGATCCGGGATTTCGGCAGCGCGTGTCGCAGGCGCTGAGCGAAGGTCTGATCGCTTCCGGAGGTGAGGTCGTCGCCGCGCCGACCGGCGCCGCGGCGCTTCCCGCTGATGGGTGCGCGACGCCTGGGTGTCTGTCGGGCGCGGCGCGGGCAACGGGCGCGGCGTTGCTTCTACGCGCGTTCATCGAAGAGGAAGGGCGCAGCTACACGTTCAAGCTCGAGATGCTGGACGGGCAGTCGGGCGCCGTGCTCGCGCAGCGCGAGAACCGCTGCGAGATCTGCACGGACAGCGAAGCGCTGGAAATCGCGAACGCCGCCGCGTCGGCGCTGAAAGCCCAAGCGGTGAAGAAGCCGAGCGCCGCCGTGACCGCACCGCCTGCCGCGGCATCCGCGGGTGCAGGCGCGCGTGAGCCACGGCCCGCCGGCCCGCGCGCACGCGTCGCGGTCGTCGACAAGCTGGACCTGCCCGCGAGCCTGGGCGAATTCCACGGAAAACTACGCACGTCTCTGGAAGCGCTGGTGCGCGAGCAAGGGCTGGACGTCGTGAACGTCGAGGCGCTTTCCACCTTGTGCACCGACCCCGACTGCCAGAAGCAGCTGCGCGACGCCGGCGCCAGCCACGCGCTCTACGTTGAAGGCAGCCGCAACGACTACGGGTTCTCGCTGGACATCACGTTGCGAGGCGTTGGCGGCGAAGACAGCGAGAAAGCGCAGGGCTGGTGCAACTTCTGCACGGGACCGCAGATGGTGACCGCCGCAGAGAACGTCGCGCGCCCGCTGGTCGTTCATCTGGCCGCGCGGCCGGAACGCGCGCCGGGGATCGCATCGGGCGGTTCGCTCGCGCCGGCTGGCGCGAGCGAGGCGAAGGGCGGCTCGGCGATGCCGCGGGTTCTGCTCGGCGCCGGAGTCGCCGCCGTCGGCGCCGCGGCGATCGTAGCCGGCAGCTTCACCTGGCACCGCGCGGGCAGCGACGCCAACTGCCAGCCTGTCGAAGGCGGCGAGATCGTCTGTCCCGATGTCTACGGCGGTAAGGGCCTGGGCATCGGAATGGTGATCGGCGGCGCGGTCGCGGCGGGCATCGGCGCGTACCTGATGATCTTCAGCGGTTCGAGCACGCATGTCGCGGTCGGTCCGTCCGGCGTGACGGTGGCGGGGAGGTTCTAGTGCAGCGCTTTTCGATCGCGCTCGCGTGCGCCGCCGTGATGGTCGGGGCCGCGATCGCATGCAACCTGACGTCTTTGAAGCCGGGCTTCTGTCACAGCGACAAGGATTGCCCGTCCGGAAAGATCTGTACCGCGAAGCTGAGGTGTGACACGCCCAACGACGCCTCCGCCGACAG
>DATMZL010001529.1:0-3348 GCA_035607075.1 Polyangia bacterium | reverse complement strand
TGCCGGCCGCGCCGATCGCGCCGGCGGTTCCGGTGACGCCCGCCGCGCCCGTCGTTGCCGGCGCGCCCGCAGATCCCGTCACGCCCGCGGCGCCCGTCGTGCCCGTCGCGCCCGCGACACCCGTGGTGCCCGTCGCGCCCGCGACACCCGTGGTGCCCGTCATGCCCGCGGCGCCCGTGGTGCCCGGCGTGCCTGCGGCGCCGGTCGCGCTCGCGCCCGCGGCGCCGGTCGTTCCCGCGCCGGTGTTACCGCCCGCGCCCTGCCCGCCCGGCGGAATCGTCACGGTCGGGCCGTTAGGCGACGCGGGCGGCATGTTCGTGACGTGAGGGTTCATCGGGTTCGTGTCCGTCTTTTGCGACGGTGCGCCGCCGATGCCCGTGCCACTTCCGTCCGCCCGCTCGCCGCTGCTCGAACAACCGACGACGATCAGACATGCCCCGAGAAACCACCCGCCCTTGCCCATATCGGACATATGGGTCCGGGACGGCGGGTCGACGATCCGGACGACTCCCGAGCTCCGAAACGTTCGTGCTCAGCCGGCGCTGGGCGAGCTAGCAGTTTGGGCAGCTGCAGCTGATACCGCGAATGCCCGAGTAGTTTGCGCAGGCGCGATAGGGAGCCACGCAGCTCCCGGCGCCGAGGCACGCGCAATCGACGGTGCTGCATCCTGAAGGAAACGTCACGCAGTGGTGTTGGGTGCCCATCTGCGTGGCGTAGTCGACGCAGCCGCTGTTCGGCGGCGTGCACGCCTCGCAGCTCGCGACGGACGTGCACTCGGATGCAGGCGCGCAGGCGCCTGTGTAACAGGTACCGGATTCGTTGACGGTAGGGACTTCGCCCGCCGGGCAGGAGGGCGTCGCTACCTTGCAGATCACCTTCGTCGTATCGCACGCGAACCCGGCCACACAGCGCCCGGCGACACAATCCACCGTCGCGGACCCGAGCTGTCGTGCCGAGCACTGGTTCTGCTTGCACACGACCTCAACGCACGCCGGCGCTGTGACGCTGTTCGGGATCGCCTGGCAGGTACAGCAATTGTCGACCAGCTTGCAGTCCGACGCCGTCGCGCACTCGGGACCCGAAACGCTCGTCCCGCCTGCGCCGCCGCGGCCGCCGGTCGCGCCGCTTGTCCCGCCGCGTCCGCCGTCGCCGGTCGCGCCGCCGGCACCACCGCGCGCGCCTTCACCACCGCGTCCGCCCATCGCGCCGCCATCGCCACCGCGGCCAGCCACTGCACCGCCCTCGCCCGCTGCTCCCGTCGCACCCGCGATCCCGCTTCCGCCGCCGCCGGAGGTGTCGCGACTCGCGTCACCGCCATCGCGGTTCGCGATCGGACGCGACGAGCAGGCGCCGCCAAGCAACACGGCCGCCGCGAGAAGCAGACCGGGTGCGGTTTCGGCGACGGTTCTCGGCCGCATGGCCCGATCGTAACACCAAGGCGCTCACACCTCGCCGGCTATCGATCGAGCGGCTTGCGCGGGCGCGGAAGGTCGAACTCGGACATGCGCGAAACCAGAGTGCGCCGCGAGATCCCGAGCAGGTCGGCGGCCTTGCTCTGGTTTCCGCCGCAGCGCTCGAGCGCTTCGACGATGCGCTGACGCTCGAGCGATTTGATTTCGCCCTGTAGGTTTTCACCCGAGGGGGCCCGCGGCGTTGCCGCAGGGGGTGCAACGGCGGCGGTCGGCGGCGACGCCGCGCTCGCGGGCGGTTTCAGCACGCCGGGCGGAAGGTGCTCGGGCAAAATCGTGTCGCCCGCACACAGCACAGCGGCGCGTTCGATCGCGTTCCGGAGCTCGCGGACGTTGCCCGGCCAGTCGTAGCGACGCAAAAGGTCCAGCGCCTCGGCCGACATGCGCAGCGGGGTGGTACGCTCCAGCTCGCGGCAGGACGCGGTGACGAACCGCGCAACCAGCAGCTCGAGCTCGGCGGGCCGCTCGCGCAGCGGCGGGATCGCCAGCGTCATCCCTGCGAGGCGAAAGTAAAGGTCCGACCGGAACCGCCCCGCGCGGCTGTCGCCTTCGATGTCGCGGTTGGTGGCGGCCACGAAGCGCACGTCGATGGGACGCGGCCGCGTCGATCCCAGACGCACGACCGCGCGCTCCTCGAGAACGCGGAGCAACTTTCCCTGCGTCGCGAGCGGCATTTCACCGACCTCGTCGAGAAACACGGTCCCGCCGTTGGCCGCCTCGAACAAGCCGGCGCGCGCCGTCACCGCGCCCGTGTACGCACCCTTCTCCGCGCCGAACAGCTCGCCCTCCAGCAGCGACTCGGCCAGCGCCGCGCAGTTGATGCCCATGAACGGCCCCGACGTGCGCGGCGAGCCGGCGTGGATGGCGCGCGCCATCACCTCCTTGCCGACGCCCGTTTCGCCCAGCAGGAGCACGCTGATCGACGCGCGCGCCGCCCGCGCCGCCTGCTCGTAAACGGCGCGCATCGCCGGATCGCGCACGACCGCGCCGGTGCCCGCCGCCGCGGCGCCCGCCGCCAGATCGGGAACGTCGACGACCTCGGCGTGCCGGACGACAAGGCTGGCGGTCCCGAGGAGGATCCGCTCGCCCACCGCCAGATCCGCCTTCCGCCGCACCAGCTGCCGCACACCCAGCGTCTCGTTGCCCACGCCCGCGCCGACCTTGTCGCGCACGAAGATGCCGTTGGCGCCGCCGAGATCTTCGATCTCGACCTTGCCGTCGGCGACGCGCAGCACCGCGTGGCGGCGCGACACCGATGGATCGTCGATGCGAACCGTATTCCCGTCGTCGCGCCCGATCGTCACCTCGCCCGTCGCCGGCAGGTCGTACGTGCGGGCGTTCTCTCCGACGAAAACGGCGATCTGGAAGTCCACGGCCGGCCCGCAGTATAGCCATAGCCGATTGGACAAGTCCTCGCGATTGTCCAGCTCGGCCCCGGAGCGGCCCGAGTGACGCCCGGGGCCATGATGTCGTTCGATCGTCATCAGTTGAAGTACGGGTCGAGGGCGCGCTCGACACGCGCCAGGATGTCTTCGACGAACGGCTTCTCCTGCGCCGACACCTGGCCGCCGGCGAGCGCGGCCCGAATCGCGTCGCGCGAGGCGGACAGCTCGACCAGCGCGCTGTCGGCCTGCAGCTTCTTCAGCACGTCGACGGCCGCGCGCCGCAGCGACGGAGAGCGCACGCCGTCGTCGTTGCGCAGCATGCGCCCCGCCTGCGCCGCGACCAGCGCGACGACGGCGGGATCGGTGACGTCGGCGCTCATGTCGCCGCGCATCCACGCATCGTCGAGCGCGATCCGACGCAGCACCTGCTCGGCCAGGACGTTGGCGCGCGCCACGACGTCGGGCGACGCGGCGTCGGCGGCGCTCATCGGCGC
>DATMZL010001712.1:0-5330 GCA_035607075.1 Polyangia bacterium | reverse complement strand
CTTCGCGGAAGAACAGATCGCGAAACTCCGGGCGCGAGGTGTACTCGGGCAGGAGCTGCTTGAGGACGACCTCCTTTTCGAAACCGCCCGGCCCGATCTTCTTGCCGACATAGATCGCACCCATCCCACCTTCGGTCAGGTATCGCTCGATGCGGTACCGGCGCGCGGCGGCCAGTGAGTGGGAGGTGGCGGTCATGCAGGTCGAGGGTAGGATCGCAAAAAGCAAGTTTCAATGAAGAGTTACGAGACAGCTTCGCGGGGTGTCCTGGGCACCCTGCTCGACCTGCGGGTGCGGGGAGAGCGGGACGCGGAGCAGGCGATGCCGGCGGCGGCGGGCGCGCGCCGGAAGGCGGAGGCGGAAGAGGCACGGCTCGTCGGAGAAACCGAGGCGGCGCGGGCGGCGGTCGCCGCGGCGCGCCGCGATGGCGACGATGTAGGTGCGGGCGCGGGCGGCGGCGAACGCGCAGCCGACGCGCAGGCGCGGCGCCGCTTCTGGGCGCGCCTCGAGGCGCGGGCGGAGGCGGCCGCCGATCGGCTGGCGCGCTACCGGAAGGAGGAGCTGGCGCGGGCGATCGACGCGGACGCGGCAGCGCGTGCGGCCCACGTTCGCGCGCGGCAGCGGCGCGAGGTGGTCGAGAAGGCGATCGCGCGCCGCCAGGCGGCCGCGCGGCGCGAGGCGGAGCGGCGCGAGGAGGCGGTGATGGACGATCGGTACGCGCCGCCGCGCAAGTGATCGCCGCTCGCTACGACGCGCGCTTCGGTTCCAGGCACCCGGTTCGTGGATCGCGTTGCAGGTTGACATACGCGGACTCGAGCATCAGCCGCAGGATCTGCGTGCGATCGGGGCTGGCCGCGAGAGGGAACGAGACGCGTAAGGACTTAGCTTTCGAAACAGGAAAATCATTGAGCGTCGTCACCCACTGCAGCTCCTGTCCGGGCTCGAGTCGCACCGCCCGCGGGCTGTTCACCCGCTGCAACAAGGTCGGACCGCCGCAGCCGATTGAGGAGCTGCCGCCGCCTCCGTGCGGGGCGGTGTACGAATAGCTGATCGGTTCGCCCTGGAGCAGAGCACGTTCGACGCCCAACCACAGCGTCCGACCAGATTGGTTCGTGACCGTGAGCTGGACGTCGACGGATGGGCCGCACCAGGGTCCGACCGGCTTCATGTCAAAGGCCAGCGGGAACTCGTTGATCAGGAGAAACACAGCCAGGACGAGCGCGGCCATCGTCGCAGGGACACCGCGCGCCGCCGCTGGTTCCGGACGACATCGATCGTCAGGAGCGCGCGAGGACGAACACGCCGACGACCGGGAAGTGATCAGAGTTGCCGGCGTCGATCACCTCGACGTTCAGCGGTTCCAGACGCACGTCGTAGACGATGTGGTCGAGGCGGCGCTCGAAGGTGTGGACGCTGGTCGGCCAGCGCCAGGTCGGGCGATCGGGCGCGAACTCGGGCAGCGCGGTCTTCATCTGCCACTCGGCGCGCGCGAGGTACGCGATGGCGCGGCCGTCTTCCTCTTCGTTGAAGTCGCCGACGACCATCGTCGGCAGGTTGCGATCCAGCGACGCGCAGAAGCGGGCGATCTCCTTCTCGTGGATAGCCGGCGCGGTGAAATGTCCGGCGACGAAACTGCCGCCGTCGCTGACCGGCGGACGAAGGTGGACGACCAGCGCCTGCACCAGGCCCAGAGGTGATTCGAGCACGAGCCGCAGCGCCGGGAACCAGCCGTCGTCCTGCTCGCGCGAGATCAGATTCTCGGCGCGGATCGGCAGCCGCGACATCACGCCGATGCCACCCGCGCCGCCGCGCGGATAGAAGGACATGTGCGGGTAGCTGGCGGCGAACGTCGCGCGCAGCGAATCGACCCAGGGTTTGTTGATCTCCTGCAGGAAGACGACGTCCGCCTTGCCAGCGGCGATCGCGGCCAGCGTCGGACCGTCACCCGGGATCCCGAAGTTCACGTTGTACGTCATCACGCGCAGCGCCGCTTGCGCCGTCGCCGGGATGCGCGCCTCGCGCGCCGGCGCGTGCGAGCAGCCGAACAACAGCGCGAGGATCAGCGCCGCCGGGATCGCGAACGCCTGCCGCCACGTCATCGCGATCGATGCTGCGCCTGGTGCCGGGCGCCGGCAAGTGACGGGCCGCATGGGCATCCTCGATGAAGTGCCGGGAACCCGTGACGGCCAGCGCAGTCTAAAAGGTCGTGCCCGTCGTGCCTGCCCTTGCGCTGCCGATCGCGGGCGCGGTCGTGGCCATCGGGGGCGCGTACCCGGTGAATCCGATCGTGCGCGCGTGCGATCCCGACCCGACGCCACGTTTCGAGCGCCAGCAGGCCTTCCGGGTCGCCTGCGATCTGGATCCGATCGGGATCGGACCTGTGGTGACGGGGCCGCGCCACCGCGGTGCCGTGTCCTACGCGCGCGTCGCCGAGCAGATCGTCGACGAGCTCAACGAATCGCAGATATTTCACGGCGGTCCGTTCAATGCCTGCTATCGGTGGGCGCGCTGGGCGAAGCCGGATCTCGCGGGCGACCTGACGATGGGCATCCAGGTCGACGAATGGGGCCGCATCGCCCGCGCCGTCGCGCCGGCCGATCCGATTGATCGCGACCTGGCGACTTGTTTCGCGGACGCGCTCGCCGGGATGCGCGTCGCGCAGTACACGCCGCGGCGAACGACCATGTCGATCACGTTTCGCGTCGCGCAATCCGGCCAGGCGCGGTTGAAGCAGCGTCCCGCGCCGCCCGCGCGGCTGAAGCCCGCGACCGGTGGGCAGCACGTCTGCGTCGAGCAGCCGGCGGTGTTGCCGACGGACGTCGTGGCCGGGCCCGCGCCTGTCGTGGTCGTCGACAACTTCAGCAAGGACCAGGACGACCAGGAGAAGCACGAGAAGTACCGCGCCGAGATGAAGGCGTGGATCGCCGGTGGCCGGAGCGGACCGGCGCCGGTGAACGTCCCCGATGTCATTCCTTGCTACGCGCGCCTGCGGGGCAAACCGAACCGCCCCGACGTCGCCGCCGCGGTCAGCTTCCAGCGCGGCGATTTCCAGGCGTGCTACGCCGAGGCAACGGCGCGCGGCCACGGCGCCGGCGGCGAGGTCGCGCTCGTGGCGCTGGTGAACCGCGCCGGGCAGTTCGAGGACGCGCGCGTGCGCACGTCGACGACGCGCGACGCGCAGCTCGATCGCTGCCTGGCGGGCGCGCTCGCGCACACGCACGTCGCGACCGGGCTCGGCGGAATCTTCGAGGTTCGCGTGCTGCTGCGGCTGGCGCCGGCGGCGGGCGGCGGCGCGCGCTTCGGCGGCGATGACGAAGAGACGGCCGGCGACGCCGTCGACGATCTCGACGCAAACGTCGCCTACGATCGCGCCCGCGGCGCGCTGGCGCGGGCGCCCGCAGGACGCCGGTGCGCCGTCGCCACCGTCGCGTTGCAGGCGGCGCTGACCGCGGCGCCGTGGCAGGACGACGAGCGGGTCTCGGCCGCCGTCGATGGCGTGCGCGCCGCGATGCGGGCGGCGCCGGGCCCGACGCTGGCCACGTGCCAGAAGCTGGCGTCGCCGCTGCTCGCGGCGTGGGCCGCGCGTCCGTTCGAGCTCGGACAGGCGACGCACAGGCCCGACATCCTGGCGGTCGCCGCCGATCGGATGCAGCGGCTGCTGGCGTTCGAGCCGGCGCTGCCGAACGCCGGGTTGCTGCGCGTGTTGCGCGGCGAGGCGCTGGTGTTCGGATCGCGCTGGCTCGAGGCCGGCGATCAACTGCTGGCCGCCGCGCGCGACGGCGGCATTCCCGAGGCGTGGGCCGCCGATGCGGCTGACGGGGCGGCGTGGGCCTACGCGCGCGGTCTGATCGGGCCGCAGCATCCCGATCACGTCATCGAGGCGCTGCACGCCGGTCCGCCGCCCGAGGCGCTCGCGCGGCATCCGGAGGTCGCCACGCGCTTGCAAGCCGCGCTGGCGCTGCGCAAGCCCGAGCTCGAGGATCCGAAGTTTCCCTGGCTCGTCGGACATTATCGTTCGCGCCACGCCTCGACGACTGAGCGGATCGCTGCGCTGAAGGGGCTGCTTCCCGATCCGCCGATCACCGCGCTGCAAGCGCGCGACGCTTGGACGTACCTGCGCTCGCTCCGGATCGCGCGGCTCCCCGATCTCGTCTGTCATGAGGCGCGGCGTCTGTTCGCGGCGTCGGTCGCGAAGACCGAAGGCGATCGGCGTCGCCTGAAGGCGTTCGTGGACGCGTGCCGCCTCGGGCCGTAGCGTAGGTCGGCCGTGGTGCTCCGCCTCGTCACCGCCTTGCTGCTCGCTTGGGGCGCCCCGATCGCGCCAACCGCGCCGCCTCCGGCGCCTGACGGCGACACGTTCTGGACGACCTTGGAGCGGCCCGTGCGCCTGCGCCTGCTGACGCCCGCCGCTGGGCGAACGGGCCAGGCGATCTTCCTGATGGCGGCCCTGCCGCTGGAACAGAGCTGCGAGTACGGCGCCGGCATCACCTGGGTCCTTGATCCGTCGGCGCCCGCGCGACCGCCGCCAGCCGGACCGCCGCAGGCGTTTCGCGGCCACGTGTGGCGCCGGCACGGCGTTCCGTGCGATCCGGTCGTCCGGATCGTCGAGCACCCGATTCACGTCGAGACGCGATCGCCCGGGACGTACCGGTTCGTGTCGGGCGAGGGCGCGATCATCACGGTGAAGGTTTCGGGGCGCGCGCCGAAGTTCCCGGATCAATCCGCCGCGCGGCGATGCCGATTCGACGAAGCGTGCTGGGTGACCGACGTGTGCGTTCCCTCCAAGCGAGGCGCGGCGGAGCTGGGCATCTGCGCCGAGATCTGCGGGGACGATCTCGACTGCGGGAGCAGACGCTGCGATCGGCGGCGCGGGATCGTCGGGGTGTGCGCGGAAGGTAGTTATGTCGCGTGCGACGCGCGCCATCCGTGCGGCCTCGGTCAGATCTGCAAGGACAGGCGGTGCGAATGGCCGAGCCCGCCGCGCGAGCGGCGCCACGACGAATGCGAGACCGACCGGACCTGCGCGCCCGATCTCTTTTGCGTCAAGCCGGACGCCGCCGGCGCCGCGCACGGCCGCTGCGAGATGCTGTGCGGCGCGGGCCTGCCGCCCTGCCCGGATCACCACGAGTGCAACGGCCAGGGAACGTGCCGCTACATCCCTGAGTGACGAGAGCGGCACCGCCGCCTGCCAGGAGCAGGAGTAAGATGGCTCCGTGGCAAGGTTGTTAACGAACTGCGTAAGCGCGGTCGCTGCTGCCGGTTTGCTGTGCGGCGCGCTGGCATTTAGCGGGTGCGGCGGCTCGGGCGCGGGCGGCTCGGCCGGAACGGGCGG
>DATMZL010001608.1:0-2245 GCA_035607075.1 Polyangia bacterium | reverse complement strand
CCGCCGATGCCTCTGGGCAATCACGGCATCGATCGAACCTTCTGGCGGTGCGGTCACGCCTGGTGATCGTCGGCAGTCTCGAGGACGCCCTTGAGCGCCGCGATCGTCACTGCGTCGGTTGGACGTTGTTGTTGCTGCTCGCGGCGAGGAACACGAGGCCAATGCCCAGCAGCACGAGGAATCCGATCCCCAACCCCAACGCCGTGCCGTCCAGCGCGTGATTGTGCAGGGTCGTGCACCCGTGCGTCTGTGCGTTGAACTGGATCTCGTCGCAGCGCTTCTCCTTGGCGACCTGCGCTTGGGAGCAATTGTCGAGGCAGAGGAGGATCTGCTTCGTGTTGCCCGTATGATGAATCTGGCACTGCCCGTAGCAGCTGTTGTGATCCTCCATCTCTTCGTGAGGCGCCGTGACGGCGTAGTACACCGTCTTCTGGCAGCCCTGCATCACGAGGAGCGCGAGCACCGCCACCACCACCGACGATCTCCGGAGAGTCACGCCCTCGATTTACTACCGATGCGGGCGCGCTGTCAGTAGCCGCGCGCACACCGCTACGGACGGAGCCGGGCGACCATCGTCAGCGCGGCGTCTCGGTAGGTCGACCCGTCGCTGGCGACGTAGAGCGTGAGCGTCGTTCCCATGAACGCCGGAAGGTAGACGGGAACTTTCTTGCCGCCGTCGAACGTGAGGGTCAGGGACTCGTCGCCTGTGAACGTGATCGACGGGTTGTTGCACTGACTGGCCGCCCCGCCGTCGATGTACACCTTCACCGCGGCCGGCGTCGCGAACGCGGCGCCGTCGCTGTACGTGTCCTCTGCCGATTGCAGGCTGCCGAACATGCTCATCGTCGAGTAATAGATGCAGCTGCCGTTCGGCGGGCAGATCGTGAGCGACTTGCACCGGAACCCGGGCGCGTCGAAGCCGGGCGCTTTCGAATCGTCGATCGCCTGGAGGTCGCTGATCATCAGCGCCGGGCACATCCCGCGCGCGCACGTCGTCGGCGCGCCGCCCGTCCCGGCGCTGCCGGTCGTGCCGCCGCGGCCGCCGTTGCCAGCTTGACCCAGAAGACCGCCCAGCCCGGTGAGGCCGCCCAGGCCGAGAAGACTGCCGCCGCTGCCCGTCGTTCCTGCCATCGCGCCCGCCATGCCGGTCGTGCCGCCGCGGCCACCCGTCGCGCCGCCGGTGCCGGCCATGCCCGTCGTGCCCCCGCGTCCCGCCGCCGCTCCGCCGCCCGTTCCGGCCATACCCGTGGTACCGCCACGGCCGTCCGCCGTTCCGCCACGGCCGCCCGTCGATATGCCGCCCCCGCCCGTCCCGGCCATGCCCGAATCGCTGCCGCCGCGCCCGCTGACGATGCCGCCGCCCGTGCCCGCGTCGCCGCTCGTTCCGCCCCGGCCGGCCACGCTGCCGCCCGTTCCGCCGCCCGAATTGCCGCCGCTCTGGCCGCTGCCGCCGTGGCCCGGGCTGCCAGCGTCCTCGACCGACTCGACGGAGCCGCAACCGATCAGCTGGCCCGCGCCCACCCAAAGCGCCGCCGCCGTCGAAAGCGTCGCAAGCCACGCCCGTGGTCGCATCCCTATCCTCAGATACGTCAGTTTCGCCGCCTTCTTTAAGTCGGGAACCCTCAAGGGTTCCCGAACCCTCCCGCGATGGTACGCGCCGAGCAAAGCTCGGCGGCTCCCCACGCGTCAACGCTTGCACGTATTTCCGGCCGGCACCATGCTCCGCGCGTGGCCCCGTCGTCATCACCGCGGGTGCTGGCCCGCGGGTTATTCGTCTGCCTGCTCGGCTGTGCGAGTGTGAAGACGCAGGCGACGCACGACGGTGGTGGCGGCGGCACCGGCGCGCCCGCGACGAGCGACGGGCCCGCCGATCTTTCGTCGTCGTCCGACCGCCCGGCGCTGGATCTCTCGGTCGCCGAGCACCCGCCGCCGGCGCCCGGCAAAGTGTACGCGCACAGCGACAACACGCTGTGGCTGCTCGAACCGATCTCGAAGGCCGTGACGATGGTTGGCCCGTTCGACTGCGTCGGGATGACGGTCAGCTCGATGGTCGACATCGCGATCGATCGCGCGGGCAAGATGACCGGCTGCGCCGCGATCTCGTTCAACGGCGCCCTCGGCGGTGCGCTGGTCTCGATCGATCCGACGAACGCGCACTGCACGGTGCTGACCCGTGGCCCCGACCTGGTGACGTCGCTGACCTACGTGCCGGAAGGGACGCTGGTCGCGAACGCGGAGGCGCTGG
>DATMZL010001606.1:0-2303 GCA_035607075.1 Polyangia bacterium | reverse complement strand
CGCAATCCTCTGGCGCCCATCGTGACGGCGCTGGACCTGATGCGGATGACCGGCCCGGGCATGCTGGAACAAGAACGCGCAATCATCGAGCGGCAGGCGCAGCATCTCGTGAGGCTGGTCGACGACTTGCTCGACGTGTCGCGGTCGGCGCGCGGAGGGCTGCGGCTGGAGCGCGTGCCCGTCGAGCTCTCGGTCGTGGTCGCCGATGCCATCGAGGTGGCCGGGCCGCTCGTCGAGGAGCGGAACCAGAAGCTCGCGGTCTCCGTGCCGGGCGCCGGTCTCGTCGTCGAGGCGGACCGGGGACGTCTCGTTCAGGTCGTCACCAACTTGCTCACGAACGCGGCGAAGTACACGCCGGTGGGCGGGCACGTCAGCGTCTCCGCCCGGCCCGATGCTGAACAGATCGCGCTCGAAGTCGCCGACGATGGCGCTGGCATCGCCCCGGACCTCTTGCGGCGCATCTTCGATCCGTTCACCCAGGGACGGCAGGGGCTCGATCGAAAACAAGGTGGGCTCGGACTCGGGCTCGCGATCGCCCAACAGCTCGTCGTGGGACACGACGGGACGATCGAAGCCCGCAGCGAAGGCGCCGGCCGCGGGACGACGATGATCGTGAGGTTGCCGCGCGCGCGCGCCCCCTCGACGAGAGCAGCGACCTGGCGCCACGCTGTGAACGCAATGCCGCAGTACGCGGCTCGCCGCGTGCTGATCGTCGACGACAACCCCGACGCGGCCGACATCCTCGCGACGGCGATCGAGGCAGCGGGCCACGAGGTGCGCACCGTCGGCGACGGTCCGAGCGCTCTGCGGCTCGTCGAGACCTTCGTACCCGACGTCGCCCTCCTCGACATCGGTCTGCCGGAGATGGATGGGTACGAGCTCGCTTCGTTGCTCCGACGGAATCCGAGCCTGTCGCGGACGTCCCTCGTGGCCCTCACGGGTTATGCCGGGGACGGCGATCGACAGCGCTCGCTCGCGAGCGGCTTCATCGAACACTTCGCGAAGCCGATCCCTCTCAAGCGCGTCCTCGAATGCATCGACCGTCTCGGACGGCGCGCCGACTGACTCCGGGCCCGGCTTCAGCCGAGAGCGTTCGGCGAGTTCGGGGGACGGCGCGCGCGCGCGACGCCCGGCACGGCGACCGGCGGCTCACCGGCGCGGACGCGGTAGCGACCCGGCACCTGCGGCCGTGACAATGTCGCGAAGCCGTTCGTGACCTCGCCGTAGGCCTGGCGAGAGACCTTGCGCGCAACGCGGATCAGGTGCTGCCACGCCTCGGCTTCGCGGGCGAGCGCCTCGGCGGCTGCATCGAGATCGAAGCGCGCGGGCACGACCTTCGCACCGGCGCCGATGACGCCGCCGCGCACCGCGGAGGCCAGGCGACGGAACACGTCGCGGCCGTGGCGGTCGTAGTAAAGGACCGTGTGCGCCGTCGAGAGCGAGCCGGCCCAGGGATAGCGGCGCAGCAGCCATCCTGACGAGAGCGTGTCCAGCGCCTCGTCCAGCTGCGCGGGCTCGTCGTCGCGCATCGGCGGCGTCTCCTCCTCAAAGAACAGGCCCGTGCCCAGCGTGTCGCCCTCGACTTGCCACACCTCGCGGATGCCGAAGCGTTCCGGCGCCTGCGCCACCAGCGCGCCGTGCGTGAGGTCGAACTGGCCGACGATGAAGGCGGCCACCTCGTCGCGACGATCGTCGAGGAAGCTCAGCGTCGCCAGCGCGTCGTCCAGCGTCTCCGACGGGAAGCCGGTGAAGCACATCGCCTCGGCGGCGATGCCCGCCGTCGCGAGGTGATCGATCACGTCGCCCACCACCTCGATGGGCGCGCCCTTGTCGATCAGCTTCAGCACGCGCGGGCTAGCCGATTCCACGCCCAGCGCGCAGGCGACGGCGCCACCGCGGCGCAGCGTCTCGGCGCGCTCGGGCGTCAGGTAGCGCTCGGGCTTGAGGTCGGTGGCCCAGCGCAGCTGCAGGCCGGTGTCGGCCAGTGCGCCCGCCAGCTTGACGATCGTCTTGGGCGCCACCGAGTCCTGCGACAGATAGAAGTACCGCGTACGGTACTTCGCCGAGAGCGCCGCCAGGTGCGCGACGCAGGTCTCGACGGCGCGCTCGCGGTAGCTGGCCGTGCCCACCTCGGCGAGCCCGTAGTGACAGAAGGTGCACTTGCCCCAGTAGCAGCCGCGCGTCGGGTCGTACGGCAGCACCAGCCGCGGCGCGAAATACTTGTCCAGCGGCAGCCCGTCGAAGTCAGGCGCCGGCAGCGCGCGCATGTCCTCGCTCGAATGGCCCGGTAGATACTTCGCGCC
>DATMZL010001703.1:0-2788 GCA_035607075.1 Polyangia bacterium | reverse complement strand
CGGACGGGGCGGCACGACCGGGTCCACCGGAACGGGCGGAACGCCGGCGACGTCCAGCCTCTGCACCTGGCCGACGACCTCCACCAACGTGATGGTGAACGCGACGATCACGATCACCGGCGTCTACGACGGCACCATGCGCCGCTTCGTCGGCACGGGCCCGCTCGGCAGCGGCGGCCAGAACGAGAACCAGGATCCGATCTTCCACCTCGTCGAGGGCGCAACGCTTCAGAACGTCATCCTCGGGAATCCGGCCGCCGACGGCGTTCACTGCGACGGCAACTGCACGCTCAAGAACGTCTGGTGGGAGGACGTCGGCGAGGACGCGGCGACGCTGAAGGGAACGTCGACGAGTCAGGTGATGACGATCGACGGCGGCGGCGCGCAGAAGGCGTCCGACAAGATCTTCCAGCACAACGGCCCGGGCACGATGATCATCCGCAACTTCTGCGCGCAGGACTTCGGCAAGCTTTACCGTTCGTGCGGCAACTGCACGACGCAGTACGCGCGCCACGTGCAGCTGCAGAACGTCATGGTCGTTCCCGGCAGCTCGACATCGGCCCTCGTCGGTGTCAACTCGAATTACAACGACACCGCGACGTTCGGCAGCATCCTGGTCAAGGCCGCGACGAACTCGATCACGATCTGCCAGCGCTACACCGGCAACAACACCGGCGCCGAGCCACCGAAGAACGGCGCCGGCGCCGACGGAACGGTGTGCATGTATTCGGCGTCGGATATCTCCTGGATGCCGTAAGGCCTCCCTCGCCCACGGGTACGCGCCGGAGATCGTGAGTTAGATTGCCGGGGCGTGAACGCCCTCGAACTGATCCTCGTCCTCCTCGTCGTCGCGGCGGCGCTGGCGGTGGTGGCGCAGCGCCTGAAGACGCCTTACCCGATCTTGCTTGTGCTGGGCGGGCTGGGGCTGGCGTTCGTGCCGGGTTTGCCGCCGGTGAAGATCAATCCGGAACTGGTGCTGCTGCTGTTCCTGCCGCCGCTGCTGTACGCGGCGGCGTGGTTCACGTCCTGGCGCGACTTCGCCGCGAACACGCGGCCGATCATGCTGCTGGCCGTCGGCCTGGTGGTTGGGACGACGACGGCTGTCGCGTGGGTCGCGCACGCGGTGATTCCGGGCATGACCTGGCCGGTCGCGTTCGTGCTGGGCGCGATCGTGTCGCCGCCTGACGCCGTCGCGGCCACCGCGGTCACGCAGCGCCTCAAGGTCCCGCGCCGTATCGTCACGATCCTCGAGGGCGAGAGCCTGGTCAACGACGCGACCGGATTGGTCGCGTATCGCTTCGCCCTGGCCGCTGTGGCGACGGGCAGCTTCTCGGCCACGCACGCCGCCGGGCGCTTCGCCATCGTCGCCGTGGGCGGCGTCGCCGTCGGCCTCGCCGTCGGCTGGCTTGTCGCGCAGCTCCACCGCCGCATGGAGGACTTCCAGCTGGAGACGGTCATCACCCTGCTCACGCCGTACGCCGCGTACATCCCGGCCGAGCACCTCGGCGTCTCGGGCGTGCTGGCGACGGTGACGGCCGGCGGGTACCTCGGCTGGCGCAACCCGCAGCTGCTGTCCGCGCTGACACGATTCCGCGGGCAAGGCGTCTGGAGCGTGCTGCTGCTGCTCTTCAACGGCTTGGTGTTCATTCTGATCGGACTGCAGCTGGCGTCGATCCGCGCCATCAGCACGGGCGTGCCCTGGCTGTCGCTGATCGGCTACGCGGCGGCGGTCAGCGGCGTCGCGATCGCGGCGCGGTTGATCTACGTGCCGATCGGCACCTATGCGCCGCGGCTGCTCAGCCGCCGGCTGCGCGAGCGCGATCCCAATCCGCCCTGGCAGGCGGTCGCGCTGATCGGCTGGACGGGGATGCGCGGCATCGTCTCGCTGGCGCTGGCGCTGGCGCTGCCGCTGACGTTGCCCGACGGCACGCCGTTTCCCCAGCGCGCGGTGGTGGTGGTCGTGTCGTTCGCGGTGATCCTCGTGACCCTGGTCCTGCAAGGCCTCACTCTGCCGGCGGTCATCCGCGCGCTTCGCTTGAAAGACGACGGCGCCGATCTGCGCGAGGAACGCGAGGCGCTGCTCAGCGCCAGCGCCGCCGCGGTCAAGCGCCTCGCGGAGATCGATCAGACGTCGATCATCAACCCCCAGCTGCTGGACCGCGTCCGGCTGCCCTACGAGCAACGTCTGGAACGGCTGACCGAGCAGACGCGCGAGGATCCCGAGTGCCGTCTCACCGAGGGCGAGAGCGCCGCGTTCCGCCGCCTGCGCGGTCAGGCGCTGGACGCCGAGCGCAAGGCGATCGTGGCGCTACGCAACCAGGGCCGCATCAGCGAGGAGGTCCTGCACCGCGTACAAGAGGCGCTGGACCTGGAAGCGCTTCAACCGGATCGCTGAAGCTGCGCTTCGATGGCGTGGGACAGCGCGAGCTCGTCCCACCCGCCCTCGTGGCGAACGCCGTTGATGAAGAACGACGGCGTGCCGGTGACGCCGCTCTTGAGGCCGCTCGCGAAGTCCTCCTTCACGCGCGCGATGAACGTGTGCGCGGTCCAGGCCGCCTGCAGCTCGACGCCTGGCAAGCGCAGCTCCGCCGCCAGCTCCAGCATCCGCCGATCGGACAAGCTCTTCTGCGCGCCGTAGAGCGCGTCGTGCATCGGCCAGAACGCGTTCTGCGCCGACGCCCATTCGGCTTCCTCGGCCGCGTGCTGCGCGTTCGGGTGGCTGTTGGTCAGCGGAAAATGCCGGAACACGAAGCGCAGCCGGTCGCCGAACGTATCGACGATGCGCGCG
>DATMZL010001698.1:0-2848 GCA_035607075.1 Polyangia bacterium | reverse complement strand
GCCCTTGTCGACCCAGAGGATCGTGCTGTCGATGCGCAGGTTCGCTGACAGGAACGCGGTGTTGTCACCGTCGGCCTTGAGCAGGACCATGCTGTTCTTGCAGTGGTCGAGCGCGGCCTGGATCCGCGCCGTGTCCAGCGTGTCGATGTCGCCCACCGGTTCCGGCAACACCTGCCCCTCGGGCGGCGTCGGGCGCTGCGCCACGACGATGCACGCGGGATCGGTCGGAATCGGCGGCGGCCAATTGGCGCCGGCACCGAACGGCTCGGGCGGTAGCTCGCCCGCCGCCGTGTCGGCCGCGCCGCAGCGAGGTGCGCCGGGCGCGTCTTCCGGGAGCGGCTGCTCACCGCACACGTAGCTCATCTCGGCGATCGCGGGCTCGTCGTGACACGAAGACGAAGCGACCGCCGCGAGCAGCGAGGCTGCCGAGATCAACCTCGGCAGCCCCTTCCTGACAGACCACGACTGCGGCTGTTGCATGTGCGGACGCGGTTCCTGTTGGTGTGTGGAGTGTGGATTGGCGTTTGGGTCAGCTATGCGTCAGCAGCCGAGGCCGGCCGGGCAGGGCCACGCCGTGTCGCTGGCGCAGCTCCAGGTCCGCTTGCCGTCGGCGTTCGGCGGCTGGCAAACGCAGTAGCCCATCTTATCCGCGCCGCCCGAGTCGTTGTAGTGGCCGCCGGGCAGACCGCCCGTGGTGTTGCAGAGGACGCAGTGGTCGACCGTGCAGTCCTTCGACGCCTGCGGCGGCGCGTCCGCCGGGCAAGCCGTGTTGGCCGCCGCCGGAATCTTGTAGCAGGAGTAGTCCGTCGAGGCGCTGAAGCTGCAGCCCGACATCTCGGAGTAGACGCCGCCCATGCAGGTCTCGGACTTCGCGCCCGCCTTCTCGGGGCCGCAGGTCTTGTAGCAAACCTGCACGTCGGCGGCGACGCAGGCGACGCCCTTCGCGGGCTCCATGCCGCCGGCGGTCACGAGGCCGGTGCACGACGGGCTGAACGTCCCGCCCGTGCCGGTCGCGGTCGATCCCCCCGCCCCGGTGGATCCGGCCTGACCGGAAGTGCCGGCCTGCCCAGAGGTGCCCGCGTTACCAGACTGGTTACTGCCGGCCGCGCCGGTCGTCCCGGCGGAGCCGCTCGAGTTATTCGGGGGGCTGTTGCCGCCGCCGCACGCCTGGACCATGAGGAACAGCGCCGCCACACCCAGCGTGCGCACCGATTGGACCCGAATCCGCTTAGTCATTTGAAACCCTCGTTTTTGTTGGCGGCCCTACGGGCCAATCCCAGCTCGATGGCCGGCTTTTGCTTGCTCCGTGGGTGTCCGTACGGGATCCGGAAGGCTCATGAGAGCGCCGCTTTGGGGCGGATTTCCGCGGCCCTGCCGCGGATGAGGTCCTTTGAGGGTCGCGAGCTGCCGCCCTAGAAAAATTAGCGAGCTGTTCGGGCCGCGATCCGCTACCGATGAGAACCCGTGATCACGCTGCTCCGTCCCGTCGTCGCTACCATCGCCATCTCCGTCGCTGTCCCCGGAATCGCCCGTGCCTGGGGCATCGCGCCTCCCGGACCCCCGCCCGCGGCCGCGCCCCTGGACTGGGCGCGGCGCACCTGCGACGCCGTCATGACGCGCAGCCCAGTCCTGACCGATCGCTGGCACTACGATGTCGGCCTGGTGCTTTCGGGCTTCGAGAGCGTGTGGCGGCAGACGGGCGACCGCCGTTACTTCGACTACATCAAGTCGAACGTCGATCGGCTCGTCGGCCCGGGCGGCGTGATCAAAGGGTACGAGCCCGGGGCTTACATCCTCGACGACGTGAACATGGGCAAGGTCCTGTTCGCACTGCTGGCGGAATCGAAGAACGTCGATGGCGAGCGTTATCGCGCGGCGCTGTTCGCGCTGCGCGCGCAGTTGACGAAGCAGCCGCGCACGGCGGACGGCGGCTTCTGGCACAAGCAGATCTACCCGCACCAGATGTGGGCCGACGGTGTGTACATGGCGTCGCCGTTCCTGGCCAAGTTCGCCGCCGTGTTCGGCGACGGCGCGGCCCTCGACGACGCCGTCAAGCAGGTCCTGCTCGCCGAGTCGCACCTGCGCGATGCGAAGACCGGCCTGCTGTACCACGGCTGGGACGAGAGCAAGAAGGAGCGGTGGGCGAACGCGAAGAGCGGCTTGTCGCCGCAGTTCTGGGGGCGCGGCGACGGCTGGTACGCGATGGCGGTCGCCGACGTGCTGGCGGAGATGCCGAAGGATCACCCGCGGCGGCCGGCGGTCGTCGCGGTGCTGCGCCGCCTTGCGCGCGCGCTCGTCGGTGTTCAAGACAAGGCGAGCGGTGTCTGGTGGCAGGTGCTGGATGCGGGCGGCCGCGCGCGCAACTTCAAGGAGGCATCGGCTTCGGCGATGTTCGTCTACGCGATCGCGAAGGGAAGCAACAGCGGCTGGCTCGACCCGAAGAAGTTCGCGCCCGTCGCTGCGCGCGGTTACGCTGGCATCTTGAAAGAGTTCGTCGTCGTCGATGACAAGGACGGGGTCCACGTCGCCCGCATCTGCAAGGTCGCGGGCCTGGGCGGAGATCCTTACCGGGACGGCAGCTACGACTACTACGTCGGGACCGAGGTGGTCGCGGACGATCCGAAAGGTGTCGGCGCGTTCATCCTCGCGAGCGCGGAGCAGCCGCGATGAAGCGTCTCGCGTTGCTGGTCCTGGTGCTCGCCGCGACGCGCGACGCGGGCGCGGCGCCGCCCGCCGGCCGCAAGGTCGGCCCGGCGTTTTACGACGTGCGCAGCTATGGCGCGGTTGGCGACGGCAAGACGAAGGCGACGGCAGCGGTGCGCAAGGCGATCGACGCGGCGGCGGCGGC
>DATMZL010000778.1:0-4462 GCA_035607075.1 Polyangia bacterium | reverse complement strand
TCGCCGATGTGCTGCAGCCCGCCCAGCACGGCGTCGGCCGCAGGAGGCTTCGCGTTGACGTAGTACGTGTAGCTGCCCGCCGACGCGCCCGCCGCGTAGTCATCGAAATCCGCGATCAACGGCGCATGCACGGCCGTGCATTGCCCGGTGTCCGCCGGCAGCGGCGCCGCCACGCCGCACTGGTTGAAGGTTCCGCCGTCCAGGCCGTCGCCGCCGGTTCCCGTCGTCCCGCCGCTGCCGCCGGTGCCTCCGCGGGCCGGACCGTCACCGCCGCACGCGGAGACATTGCCCGCGACCAGTGTGCCAAACAGAAGCAGCCCCGAAGCTCGCCGTAACGTGCAGTTCACGCCTACTAACGAGTGAGGGACGGGCCCGTTCGGGTCTCGCGCGATCGCGGCGGGCGCAAAGTCACCTCGCGCCGCGTCGCCACGCGCTCTACTGGCCCGCTCGCTCCATCACCGTCACCGGCACGATGCTGTCCGAGGTGGATCCGTTTCCGAGTTGCCCGTCCAGGTTGAAACCCCAGCATTTCACGGATCCGTCAGTCAACAGGGCGCACGTCGCGTAATCTCCTGCCGCGACCGCCGTCGCGTTCGTGATGTCCGAGACTTGCACCGGCGTCGCCGCGCATGGTGTCTCCGCGGAAATCGTCGGGTAGGGCGGCGGCGCGTTGTTCACGAGCCACTTGCAATCCTGTGTGCCGCTGGCCGTACCGAGCGCGCCTCTCGGACTGTCGAGCGACCCGCCGTTGCCGCCCCAGCACTGAATCAGGCCACCTTCCAAAACGACGCACGTGTGGTCCCAGCCGCAGGCGATGGTCGTCGCGTTCGCGATGCCTGCCACCGTAACCGGCATCGCGCTGTCCACGCGCGTTCCGTCCCCGAGCTGACCGAAGGAGTTCGCACCCCAGCAGCGCACGCTGCCGTCCGTCAGGAGCGCGCAGCTGTGCGCGTCGCCGGTGCACGCGACCGCCGCGCTGGTCAGCCCCGAAACAGCGACGGGCACCGTGCTGTTCGTCTTGGTCCCGTCGCCGAGCTGTCCCCATGAATTCGCGCCCCAGCAGCGGGCGGTACCGTCCGTGAGGGCGGCGCACGTGACGTTGTGGCCGACGGAAACGCCGGTCGCGCCGGTGATGCCGACGACCGTGCTCGGAACGTCGCTGTCCGTGTTGTTGCCGACGCCCAGCTCACCGTCCGTGTTCGTGCCCCAGCATTGAATCGTTCCGTCTCGGAGCAAGGCGCACGCGTGCGAATAGAACGTGCTGATCGCCGCGGCCGGCGTTTCGGGCAGGACGACGTCCCCGGCCGCCTGACAGCGAACGGCGCCGGTTGCGAACAGGGCACAACGATCGCCGTTGCCGGCGGAAACGACAGTGGCACCGCGAAGCGCAGGGATGTCGGCCGCGAGAGGGGCGTGGCTGTTCCCGCCCCAGCAAAGCACCTGGCCGTCCTCGCGTCGCGCGCAACCGGCGGCCATCCCGATCGACACCTCTGTTGCCGCCCCGAGCGTGCGCGGGGCCGTGTCCGGACCATCGAGGGTGCATGCAGACAGCCCGAGCATCAACCAGCCGAGCCGGCAGCCCCACGATCCGAACCGGCGAACGCGACGCGCCCCTGACATCGTCCCGATGCGGAGCTTACCACCGAGCGGTCAGCAGGCGGCGTGAACGCTCGCGACGATCGTGTCAGTCGCTCAGGATCCCTTCGCGGGGCCGAACAGAGACGCGGCCCGCAGAGCCTTCGTGAGCGGAAGGGGTGTGGCCGCCATATCCGCTTTGGCCCGTGCACGGGCGGCGCGCGCCGGCGGCAACGCTGGCGGCTTTTTCACGCCGCGCCCAACCAAGGAGTCCAGCGTCGCGCGCGTCGCTTCGGGAGCCCGGGCCCGGATCGGCCCCTGCCGCGTCGGTGAGGGCGGCGGCGTTTCCGGCATCTCCGCCCATTCCTTCCGCGATGGAAGCGGTGGCGGCGGGCTCGGCGCTCTCGGCCCCGCCGCCTGCATCCTCGCGCGCGCGATCACCGCGTCCCAGTCCTCGTCGTTGTCGTCGTCAGGAGCCACGGGTGGCCGCAAGCGTGCCGCCATGACGTGCAGGGGTACGTCGCCCCACGGCTCGGTGGCCAGGTCGGCGTGCAGCGGATTCGCCCGCGCACGTTGAAAGACAGACTTGAACCAGGTCAGAGCATCCATATCTCCTCCTGTCAGGGGGTCTGCGTTGCCGTCTCGCTCTGTAAGAGTGGGAGAAACCAGCTCTCCAATACGGCTCACCAGATCGCGCCCCCCGCTGTTGTTTACAGCCCGGCGCGGCGTCCCACCTCGGGGCAGAGGTTGTGTTATCAATCGGCTCAGTCATGGATTCGGGGGTCGGGAGTACGACGGTCACCGAAGCCGCGTCGTCGAGGGCGAGGGCCGACGCTCAACCGCGCCGGCTGATCTGGCGTTTCCCGCGCAGCGAGACGGACGTCCCGCTGACCTGGGAGGGTGACGGCGAAAAACTGATCGGCCGGGATGCCGGCTGTGCGGTTTGTCTGCCCGGCAACGACGTCTCCCGCCGCCACGCGGCGCTGCGGAAGCTCGACGCGAGCGGCGCGATCACGATCGCGGATCTCGGCAGTCGAAACGGCGTCCGCGTCGACGGCCGTCTCGTTTCGACGGCGCGCCTGGAAACCGGAAATGTGGTCCGGATCGGCGGCTGGATCGGCGTCGTGGCGACGGCTGCCGGCGACTTCAAGGAGCTGGCCCCCGGGCTACTCGGCGGCGCCGTGTTGCAAGAGGCGGTCGCGCCGCTGCAGCGGGCCGCGGCCAGCGACCTTCCGATCGTGCTCCAGGGCGAGACGAACACCGGAAAGGAAGTCGCCGCGGCAGCGCTGCACCGGTGGAGCGGGCGGTCGGGGCCGTTCGTCGCGGTCAACTGCGCGGCGCTGCCGGAAGCGCTCGCCGAAGGCGAGCTGTTCGGCTACCGGCGCGGCGCCTTCACGGGGGCCGACCGGGCGAGCCCGGGGCTTTTCCGCAGCGCGCACGGCGGCACGCTGCTGCTCGACGAGGTGCCGGATCTGCCGCTCCCGCTCCAGGCGAAGCTGCTGCGCGTACTCGAACAGCGCGAAGTGCTGCCGCTCGGCGAGACGCGCCCGGTTCCCGTCGACGTCCGCGTCGTCGTCGCGGGACAGCAGTCGCTGATGGAGGCGGTCCGTGCGGGGCGCTTCCGGGCGGACCTGCTCGCCCGCCTCGAAGGTCTGACCGTACAGCTGCCGCCGCTGCGGCAGCGGCGCGAGGACGTGCTGCCGCTGTTCGCGCACCTCTTGCAGAAGCTGGGCGACGGCCGCGTGCCGGCGATGGACACGGACGTCGCGGAGCGACTCTGCGTGCACGACTGGCCGTTCAACGTGCGCGAGCTGGTCCTGCTGGTGCGCAGTCTGCGCACCCTGCACGGCGACGCGACGACGCTGCAGCTCGACCATCTGCCAGCCCGGATGCGGGAAGGCGGATCGCCGGCGCCGAACCCGTCTGCTGGCGCGGGTGGTCCACCGGCCGCCGCCCCCGCCGCCGCGGCCGAGCCGGTCGACCTGCCCGCCCTGATCGCGGCATTGCGCACGGCGGGCGGGAACGTTGCGCGCGCAGCGACGTTGCTGGGGATAAGCCGGCAGCGCGCTTATCGGCTCATGGAGGGCCAGATCGATCTGAACGCGATACGCAAGGGCGAGGACGGCGCCACGTGACGGCCGGACCGGACGCGAGCCGGATCGGCGAGATCGTCGGCGGCAAATACCGCGTCGTTCGCCTGCTCGCGAAGGGCGGGATGGGAGTCGTCTACGAGGCGCACCACAACGTCGTGCGCCGTCGCTTCGCCATCAAGTTCCTGCGCGCCGATCTCGCGCAGCGACGCGACATCCTGACGCGCTTCCAGCGCGAGGCCGAGGCGGCGGGTGCGCTCGAGAGCGAGAACATCGCCGCCGCCGTCGACTTCGGAATCGCGGCCGGCGGCACGCCGTTCATCGTCATGGAGTATCTCGTCGGTGAGAGCCTGGCCACGCTGCTCGAGCGCGACGGCAAGCTGCCGCTCGCGCGCGCCGCCGATCTCGTATCGCAGGCCTGCCGCGGCATCCACGCCGCCCACGCGTCGGGCATCGTTCACCGCGATCTCAAGCCGCAGAACCTGTTCGTCTGCCGCCGCGAGGACGGAACGGACCTGCTGAAGGTGCTCGACTTCGGCGTCGCCAAGCTGCAGGCGCTCGACGAGCTGAGCGCAACGCGCACGGGCGCGCTGATGGGCACCGTCGCGTACATGGCGCCCGAGCAGGCGCGCGGCGACAAGGTCGTCGACCAGCGCGCCGACATCTACGCGCTCGGGGCGATCCTCTACGAGCTGCTGTCGCTCGAGCGGCCGCACCCGGGCGACTCGCACAACGCGATCCTGCACCACATCGCCACTTACCCGGCCGTGCCGCTGACCAAGGTGCAGCCGGACCTG
>DATMZL010001379.1:0-7231 GCA_035607075.1 Polyangia bacterium | reverse complement strand
CGTCCCTTGCGGCGCGCGCTTCGGCGGCGGCGTGGTCCGGCGATGGCCCGCGTTCGTGTCGTCGGCCGCGCGTTCGGCCGGCTTCGGCGCGGTCGGCAGCCAGGCGTTCATGCGCCGCAAGAAGAACAGGCGCTCCTGCTTCATCGCGCCGAGGTCGCAGGCGACGCCGCAGTCGTAACAGATCAGCTTGGCCGCGGCGGCCTCCTCGGCGGCGGCGACGCTGCTCGGGTGAAGCAGCTTCTTGAACGGCTTCCCGCACGGAGGCGACAGCCGATCCTTCAGCGCCTTGCGGTACTCCTTCACCAGGAAGTCGGGCTCGAGGCCGATGTCGATGTGGTCCCAGGGCAGCCGCGCCGTCACCGGCAGCGTCCCCATGTGGCGGCTGATGTCCAGGCCAGTGCGCGCCGCCGTCTCGGCGATCGCGCGGTCCCACAGCTCGCCCCGGAAGGCGTCGTCCCAGCTGTCGAAGCGGCAGCCCAGGCGGAACGCCGCCTCGAGGATGTCGCCGACCCGACGATCGCCGCGCGAGAAGATTCCCTCGATGTGCGACGCGTGGTTCTCGTGCATCTTCAGGGTGACGCGCAGCGCGCGCGCCCGCGTCGCCAGCAGCTCTTGCTTGCGCGCGATCTCCGGCTCGCCGTCCATCGCCGCCCACTGGAACGGCGTGTGCGGCTTGGGGACGTGCGACGACACCGACGCGGTCACCTGCGCGCCGCGCTGGTAGCGCCGCCCGATCGCCTGCACGCGCGCCGCGGTCTCGACGATCCCGACGACGTCCTCGTCGGTCTCCGTCGGCAGCCCGATCATGAAGTAAAGCTTCATGCGCGAGAACCCGCGCCCGAACACGCGGTGCGCCGACTCGAGGATGTCGTCCTCGGTGACGTTCTTCGCGACCACGTCGCGCATGCGCTGCGTGCCGGCCTCGGGCGCGAACGTCAGCCCGCCCGCGCGCACGCTCGCCATCTCGCCCAGCAGATCCTCGTTGAGGCCGTAGGCGCGCAGCGACGACACCGACAGCGCCACCCGCTCGGGCCCGAGGCGCGCCATCGCCGCCTTGACCAGGGGCGTGACGCAGGAATAGTCCGCCGTCGACAGCGACGTCAGCGCGGTCTCGTCGTAGCCGCCTTTCTTGACGCCGCCCACGAGCGCGTCGAGGACCGCGACCGGATCGCGCTCGCGCACCGGGCGGTAGATCATCCCCGCCTGGCAGAAGCGGCAGCCTTCCGTGCAGCCGCGCGCCACCTCCACCGCCATGCGGTCGAAGATTGCCTCTCCGTACGGCAGCGGCGAGTCGTCCGGGAACGGGAAGCGGTTGATGTCGGCGACCAGCGCCCGCTTCGGCCGCGCGGGGACGCGCGGGTCCAGCGGCGCGCCCACGACGACGAGGCCGGTCTCGGCATCCGTCTCGGTCGCGTACAGCTCGGGGACGTAGAGCGGGAACGCCGCCGCCAGTCGGATCAGCCGTTCCCGTCGGGGAACGCCCGCGCGCGCCAGCGTCGCCGCCTCGCGCACGAGCGGGGGCAGCGCCTCCTCGGCTTCGCCGATGAAGAACGCGTCGATGAACGGCGCCAGCGGCTCGGGGTGCGTCGCCGTCGGGCCGCCAGCGATGATCAGCGGACCGCTATCCACACTGCTCGCGCGATCGGCGGCGCGCAGCGGGATCCCGCACAGGTCGAGGACATTGAGCACGTTGGTGTACGTGAGCTCGTACTGCAGCGAGAACCCGACGACGTCGAACGCGCCCAGCGGCGTCGCGGATTCCAGCGTCACGACCGGCAGGCCGCGCGCGCGCAGCTCGGCCTCGCAGTCCAGCCAGGGCGCGAACGCCCGCTCGCAGGCGATGTCGGCGGCGCGGTTGAGGACGCCGTACAGGATCTTCGTCCCGAGGTGCGACATCCCGATCTCGTAGGCGTCGGGGAACACCAGCGCGACGCGCGCCGCGACCTGGAGGGGATCCTTGCGGACCTCCTGGTACTCGCCCCCGACGTAGCGCGAGGGCTTCTCGACGTCCCTCAGAAAATCCGCGTAGGGGTGCCGCACCTGCGAGCGATCCACACTGCCACCCTACCGCTATTCGTTCCCCTGGAAGACCAGCGGGAACTCGGTTCCGTACTCTTCGGACGACGGCGGGAACGCCCAGCGGTTCACCACGTCCTTGATGCAGGGCTCGAGCAGCGTCTTGAACTGAGTCGGACCGTCGAGGGCGATGTGCTTCACCCGCCCCGAGATCCCGATCGACAGCTTCACCGACAGTTTGCCGTGCGTCAGGCTGTTGTCGCGCGTCAGCGCGCGCTGATAGCAGACCTTGATGCTCGCGCGGTTGTTGCTGATCACGCGCGTGATCGCCGACTGGTCGGGAGGTGGCAGCTTGGGCCCGCCGCCGCCACCGGTGATGTTCATGTTGTGGTTGTCGCGGAAGCGGTTCGCGTCGTCGCCGGCCGGCGGCGTGGCCGTGGGCGTCGTGCCGGCGATCGGTTGCTTGCCGGCGATCGTCTGTTGCTTCCCCTTACCGCGCTGCTTGCCCTTACCCTTCGTCGGCTGCTCGACCGCGGGCGGTTGGGGCGGCTGCGGCGGCTCGACGACCGGCGGCTGCGGCGGCTGCGGGGGTTCGACGACGGCCGGCGCGGTCTGGACCACCGGCGGCGCGACCGCGACCGCAACCGGGCGCGGCGGCTTCTTCAGGGAGATCACCGCCACCACGACGATCAGCCCGATCACGACGAGCAGTCCGATCAGCATCGCGGTGGTCTTGCTGCGGCCCTTGGCGGCGTCGGCGCTGGCGGCGGTCCAGCCGAGCGCGTTCGTGACCGACATCAGGCGCGGCGGCGCGCCCGGCGCGGTCTGCGTCCCGCCCGGCAGATTCAGCATCTGCATGACGTCGGAGTTGACGGGCTTCGGCGGCGCGTGCGCGTGCCCGACGCCGTTCGTCTTGGCGTGCGCGGCCGGGTGCGCAATCGGGGCCGGCGTCTCGAGCAGCGACGACGCGTCGGCGGCGCCGTGCTCGCGGGCCGCGAGCGCCGGGTGCACGCCGCCCGGCGGGGGCAACTTCGAGCCCGCGGCGCCCGGCCCGTGCGCGAGGGGCGACGGCGGCGCGTGCGGCCCGGTCGGCTTGCGCGCCGGCTGTCCGTGCGGCGGGCCCGTCAGATTCCCGAGCGGCGGGATCGGAGGCGGCGTGGGCCGTCGCGGCGTGCTGACCGGCGGCGGCGGCGGCGCGGGCGCGCGGCGGCGCGCGATCTCGGCGGCGACCTCGGGGACACCGGCGGGCGGCTTCCAGCCGTCGAGCTTTTCGTTCCAGATGTGAACGTCCGCGCTCTTCGCGAGCGGCAGCAGCTTGTCCACCAGCTTCTGCCGGTTGAACGGCCCCGTGCGGTTGCCGTCGAGCGCCATGTACCACTGAACGTGGTCGTCCGCGGCGGCGACGGCCGCCATCTGTCCCGTCGCCCGGCGCGGCGCGATGGCCGGCGCAGGCGCCAGCGCCGCCAGCTCGGGAAAGGGATCTTCCTCCAGGCCAAAGGGCGACTGGGCCAGCTGCGTCCGTTCGACGTCGACGCCGGGCGTCTCCATCGGGATGCTCAGGGCGGCGTTCCCGGCCGTCCGGGGACGCGCCGCGCCAGCGGACAGCGTGGGCAGGCCGGCAGACGAAGGCTGCCGAGCTTCGCGAACGGTGATGACGTTCGCGCAGCTCTTACATTTGACCTTGAGGACCTTCCCGCGGACCCGCTCGTCCGCGATTGAGTACTTGGTCTGGCAGCGATCGCAGACGAATTTCATTCCGGTTTTCGGAGCGTTGTGGCCGCTCGCAACGAGCCGAGAAACTTATCATTTCAGCGTCATGATTACCATCGCCGCGACAGCGATCGCGATGAGCGCAGCGATGATCAGCCAGCCGACGGGACGCGCCGGTTTCAATGCAAATTGCGCGTCGGTGCTCGGATCCGTGTAGGGAGCGGCGGGCGCATCCGATCGCCGGAGCGCGGGCGCGCCGCCTCCGGCCGCGTTCGCGCGGGCTGGGCCGGATCCCGCTTGCGACGCGGCCGCCTTCACCTTCGCCGATCCCGACCCGGCCGAGCTGCCGCGCGCGGAGGGCGCCGCCGGCTCGGGCGCGACCTCGATCCGCATCGCGAGGGGCGCGCGACGGTCGAGATCCAGCTCTTCGGAGTTGTCCTCGACGACGATCGGCGGACCTTGCGCTGCCTGCGGCTGCGGTTCCGCGAACGAGCGTGACGCCGAGATGCCGGCGTCGGACGTCGACGCATCCGGCGCGAACAGCTCCTGCATGTAGGCCGCCATGCGCCGATTCCCGCTGCGCAGCCCGCTCTCCTCCAGAAACTCCTCGAGGTCCAGGCTCATCGCTTCGGCCGACTGGTAGCGATCTTCGGGCCGCTTCTCCAGCGCCTTCATCACGATCAGCTCGAGCGTCGGCGGGTAGTCACGGTTGATCGCCGTCGGCGGCGTCACCATCTCGTCGACGATCTTGCGCATCGTGACCTCGGGCGCCCCACGGTACAGCCGCTGACAAAGCGTCAGCTCATAGAGGATGATCCCCAGCGAGAAGATGTCCGAGCGATAGTCGGCCGGCTCGCCGCGCACCTGCTCGGGCGACATGTACGACGCCTTGCCCGGCCGGGAGCCCGATTCCTCGCGCAGCTCGTCCTCCGCGCGCGCGATGCCGAAGTCGACGATCTTCGTCTGCCCTTCGAAGCTGACCAGGATGTTGGTGGGCGAGACGTCTCGGTGGACGATCCGCAACACGTGCCCGTCCGCTTCGCGGCGCTCGTGCGCGTAGCCGAGGCCGGCCGCGGACTGGCGCACGATGTGGACGGCGTGCTCCAGCGGCAGATAGTTGTTCACGGCGAGCCCGCGCTTGACGATGTCGGCCACCGTCTCGCCGTGGATGTACTCCATCGCGATGTACTTCAGGCCGCCGTCCTCGGCGACGTCGTAGAGGTGAACGATCGACGGGTGGTTCAGCTTCGCGGCCAGCCGGGCCTCGTCCAGGAACATGGAGACGACGCGCGGGTTCTCTGCGTAGCGCGGTTGCAGCAGCTTGAGGACGACCGGCTTCTCGAAGCCGCCCATCGCCTCCTGCTTCGCGATGAACAGCTCCGCCATTCCGCCGGACGCCAGCGGGCGCACCACCGTGTAGCGGCCGACCTCCCTGCCGATGAAGGTCACCGGCCTGCTGAGGGTCGGCGGACGGTGAGTCTGCACATTCGCCATCGACGCCCGAATGTTACTTCCTAACGCACGTCAATGGTATTGCTTAGGCCGTGCGTCTCGACGTCCCACGTGACGTTTCTCTTGACGGCCACGTCGTCGACGGTGTGCTCGGCTATCTGACACTGAGCACGGGGATTGCGTTCGCCGTGCTGGTCGTGGTGCTCGCGGTGACGCTGCTTTTTCATCGCGCGCGCAGGGGGCGCCCGCACGCCCACCACACGTACGGCGACAGCCTGCGGGCGCGGCTGCTGACGTTCGGCGTCGGCATCACCCTGTTCGTCGCCATCGACGTGACGCTGGCGCTGCGCGCCTCGCAGCACCTGCAGGACCACTTCTGGAACTACCCGGACGGCGACCCGAACGCGCTGCGCGTCGAGGTCACCGCTCGGCAATGGATGTGGACCTTCCGGACCGCCGGGCCCGATGGACGGTTCGCGACACCCGACGACGTCGTCACGCTGGGCGAGCTGCACGTCCCCGTCGGCCGCCCCGTCTACGTCAAGCTGCGTTCGAAGGACGTCGTGCACTCCTTCTACTTGCCGAACTTCCGCACCAAGATCGACGCCATCCCCGGCAGCACGACGCGGCTATGGTTCCAGGCGCAGGAGGCGGGCCGCACCGAGATCGGCTGCGCGCAGCACTGCGGGGTCAGCCACTACAAGATGCGCGGCTGGCTGATCGCGGCGCCGGAGGACGAGTACCGCGCCTGGCTCGCGCGCGCCGAGACCGACAGCCGCCTGCGCTACGACCCGGCCGACACCGTCGCGCAGCAAGAGGGCTGGGACTGGTGAAGCGGGTGATCGCGTGAAGCGGATCTTCTCGACCGACCACAAGGTGATCGGGAAGCAGTTCCTCTTCCTCGGCCTCACGTTCCTGGCCGTCGGCGGGATCATGGCGATGCTGATCCGCTGGCAGCTGGCGCGCCCCGGCCAGCCGGTGCCGATCGTGGGACGGCTGCTGTTTTCGAGCGCGGGCGGCGTGATCTCGCCGGCCGCGTACACGTCGCTGTTCACGATGCACGGCACGATCATGATCTTCTTCGCGGTCACGCCGATCCTGATCGGCGGCTTCGGCAACTTCTGCGTGCCGCTGCTGATCGGCGCGCGCGACATGGCGTTCCCGCGCCTGAACATGCTGTCGTTCTGGGTGATGGCGGCGGCGACCGCGACGCTGACGGCGTCGTTCTTCGTGCCCCTGGGCGCCGCGCAGTCGGGCTGGACGGCGTACGCGACGCTGTCGACCGCGATCGGCGCGCCCGGCCCCGGGCAGACGATGTGGACTGTCGCGATCTACCTGAACGGCGTGTCGACGGTGATGGGCGCGGTCAATTACATCACCACCGTCATCCGGCTGCGCGCGCCCGGCATGGACTGGTTCCGGCTGCCGCTGACGGTGTGGGGATTCTTCCTGACGTCGATCCTGAACGCGCTGTTCGTCCCGGTGATCGCGGCGGCGATGGTGCTGCTGTTCTTCGACCGCATCTTCGGCACGCAGTTCTTCATCGCCGGCACGACCATGCGCGCGGGCGGCGATCCGATCCTCTACCAGCACCTGTTCTGGCTGTTCGGCCACCCCGAGGTCTACATCCTGATCTTGCCGGCCTGGGGCATCGTCAGCGACCTCTTGTCGTTCTTCGCGCGCAAGCCGGCTTTCGGCTACCGCGTGACGGTGTATGCGCTGATCGGCGTCGTGGTCCTGTCGTGCGTCGTCTACGGCCACCACATGTTCACGACCGGCATGAGCCCGCTGCTGGGCGAGAGCTTCATGCTGCTGACGATGATCATCAGCGTCCCGACGTCGCTGCTGTTTCTCAACTGGCTGGGGACGCTGTGGCGCGGCGCCCTGCGCATGACGACGCCGATGCTGTTCTGCGTGGGGCTCGTGTTCACGTTCGGCATCGGCGGCCTCACCGGCCTCTACCTCGCCGACATCGTCGCGGACCAGTACCTGCACGACACCTACTTCGTCGTCGGGCACTTCCACCTGATCATGGCGGCGGCGCTGCTGATGG
>DATMZL010001207.1:0-3697 GCA_035607075.1 Polyangia bacterium | reverse complement strand
CACTGATCTTTATTCCGCGAAGACGCCCCAGCGGGTTTTCGCACCGTTGTTTCTCGAGGATCGCTGCGCCTCGTTGCCACGACCGAGCCGCCGCGCGACATCTCAGCGTCCGGTGTTAGGCTTGTTTCCACCCGTGAGGCGCGGCGGTTTCATCGTCCTGATCGCGACGTGGATCGCTGGCGGCGCCCGCGCGGACGAACCGGCGACACCGGCGCCCGACCTCAAAGGCGAGATCGCCTGGGCGCGCGCAACCTGGCCCGACGTGTTTCAAGGCGTGCGCTTTCGCGTGCCGATGGCGAAGCTGCGCGCCTGGGCGCCCCCGCGCGGCGAGGTCGAGGCCTCTCTCTTCGTCGAGGAGCACTGCATTCCGCTTACGATCGAGCGCGAGCGGCTATCGGAGGATGACGAGGGCTACGGACAGGAACCTCCCGGGCTGACGGGACGGATCGGCGGCCCCACGCGGGGCAGGAAGGGCCATCCGACTCGTTCCGTCAAGTACGTCGACATCGGCGAGCAGCTGACGGCCGATCCGCTCAGCTACTCGATCGAGGAGCAGGACGCCCGCGGGCGCTGGCGGTCGGTGGGCGGGACCTCCGTCGGGGTGGAACCCAACGAGTACGGCTGGCTGTCGTACGTCGACGATCGGGTCGCGCGCTGGAGCGCCCAGCCCTATCGCCTTCACATCAGCTGCCCCGGACCGGTCGAGTGGCTCGACTGCGCGGCCGGCGGCGGACGGTCGTGCAAGCGATGCGACGGCTGGGCCGTCTCCCTGCTGGAGTCCGACATGCGGATCCTGAATTCCGACCGGCCGGCCGCGCGGCCGGCGAGCTGCACGGAGCCCTGTCCGCCCTCGCCCGCCGAAAGCCCCGACATCGCAAGGCTGCGGCTGCTCGACAAGCGCGTTCAGTGGTGGCGCCCGAAGCGGATGCGCGCCGCCGAAACAGCCAGCCTCTACAGGTCGCAGGCCGACTGCCTCGGCGAGCATCTGCAGGCGGCTCGGCGCCCGGAACAGTGACGCGCGGGCTGGTTCAGCGAACCTCGATCCACGTGTTCGCCGCGCCACGAGAGTTATACTTCTTGGCGTGTCGACGCCCCGTGCCACTGCCGACGCCCCCGATCAAGCGACCGACCGGATCGCGAGGCGCACTCTCGCCGAGGAGATCGCTCGCAAGCATTCCGTGGACGCCGGGGACGTGGAGCATGTCCTCTCAAACCTGACGTTGCCCCCAATCGAGCGATTGCGACGGAGCATGAGGCGTGCCCGACTTGGACGGCCTGCCCGTAAGTGAACAAGAGATTCAGCTCCTCCGCGAGCTGACGAACGCGGGCGTTCCGTTCTTGTTGGTCGGTCTCGGAGCCGCCCCATCTCCCACCCCGGCTTGGCCGAGGCAGCGCAGAAAGTCGGGGCCGCTTTCATCTGCCGAAACAATCCGCCCCTCTTTTCGGAGCCCGGCCTCGACGACATCGATGTCGTCATCAAGTGCGACGGTCTCCTCGATTTCGACTCGGAATACCGCGATGCGATTGATGTGGCTCTCGTTCCCGGCCTCGTCGTGAAGGTTCTGCCAATCGATCGTGTGCTCGCAAGCAAGCGGGCTGCAGATCGTCCGAAGGATCGGGCTGTCGTCCCCGCCCTCGAAGCTGCGATCGCGGCCATCAAGGAATCGTCCGGAAGGTAATCAGCGAGCAAGTTCCTGTTGCCACGTGGTTGCCACGACGCCCCAGAATTCGCGCTCCCGCTGCGGAACCGGACGGGTCGGCGCGGAACGACCCGACAGGCCTGAACCTTCCCGGAACGCCTCGACAATCGATGCAAGTCCGCGTCGTGCCACGGTTAGCGTCGAAGCGCGCCGGAAAGGTTCGAATCCCGCTGGGGTCGCAGTTCCTTAATGATTCCGCCGACGCGCTCGGGCGATCGCTGCGCGGTGGCAGTCCAAATCCGACATGACCGTGCTCCAATAGAGCGGAGTAGTCTGGAGCATGGCCGGAGCGGCGCGAGTTGACTGAGACGGTCCTGGTGGACGTTCCACGTTCATCCTCAAGGGTGCGAAGAGGGCTGTGAGGTGATCGGGCTTTCTGGTGCCGTGTGCTTCGCGGTGGTGGCCTCCAGCCATTGGGTGGCGGAGACCCGGGCGCTTTCTCCTCCGACGTCGACGAACGACGCACGTCCGCTGAAGCTCAAACCGCTGAAGAACCGCGCGAGCAGCGAGTGCGCGAAGTACGTCGAGTGGTACTTGCAGGACGTGAAGTTCGGGCCTGTGGTGGCCGTCGTGGTCAGGTACCCCGCCCATCCGCCACCATCGTCCCTGCCGGCGTTCTGGCTCAGGCTGGACACGCCCAAAGGCTGTTTCATGCGGCCCGCACCGATTGCGCGCGGAAACGATCTCGCCGTGTATCCGAACCACCAACTCTTGGGAAAGATCCTGCTCGTGAAATGGAGCTCCGGCACCGGCGTCATCGATCCGCCGGACAGCACCTACGTCGCTTGCGAGGAGGCATTCGTCGCGTGCGCGTTGGATCGACGAGGCGAGCCCCGCTGCTCGGATCCGGTGCGTCTCGTCAGGATCAAACGCTGCGGCGATGCTGCGGGACAGGATCAAGCCGAGGATAAAGTGGCGAACGCCCGACTGTCGGAGGACGGTGCCACGTTCCAACTGGAAGGCCGCCGCTTTCGGGTTCCGCGAGAGGCCCGATGAGAGGCGCAGCGTTGTTGGCGATCGCGATCGCGTGTCGTCCGCCCTCTCCGCCGATGGATGGACCTGGCGGAGACGCGGCACGAGCTGTTCAGCGTCCTGTTCCTAGCCGCCGGCGCGTCTACGCCGGCTACATTGGCCGACGCGATCTGACGGCACGTCCGAGGCGCTCGCTCGTGAAGGACTCGTGACCGACGGCGCCTTGCGCACCTCGTCGATCGAAACCCGCCGGATTCCTGTCCACGCAATGCGGCGCATCCCGAGGCGTGGACCACTTTCGTGCGAGTCTGGAACTCATAGTCAGATAGGGTTCTTTCCGCGTGCCCGCGGACCACCACCAAAAAGGTGACGTCATTCAGTCCAAGGCTCAGTCGACTCGACCGTCCAGCGCACGCCTGCGGCTCGTGCCGGAGGGCGATGCGCGTCCGGTCGAGGCGCGGCCCGCGAAGGATGCGGATTTGGTCCACGCCCTCCGCGCTGGCGATCCGGAAGCGCCCGCCGCGCTGTGGACGCGTTACTCGCCTACGGTTGGGCGTGTCCTGGCCAAGGCGTTGGGCCCGACGCTCGAGATCGAAGACCTGACGCAGGAGGTTTTCTTGCGGGTCTTTGGCCGCCTGCCGTCCCTTCGTGATCCGTCGGCGCTGCGTGCGTTCGTCCTGGCGGTCGCGATGAACGTCCTCAAATGGGAGCTACGACGCCGGTGGATCGGCCGCAGGGTGCGCTTGTCGGGGACCGGCAGGCTCCCGGACATCGAGAGCACGTCAGCCGATGCCGAGGCTCGTCACGCTTTGCAGCGCTGCTACCGGATCCTCGACAACCTTCCGACCAAGGAACGGATGGCGTTCGTGCTCCGGTACATGGAGGGGATGACGATCGACGAGGTTGCGGAGGCGCTTGGCGTCTCGATCAGCACGGCGAAGCGCTGGGTGGGCCGAGGTGGCGCGAAGGTCGCGGAGCAGGTCACCGGCGACGCTGACCTCTGCTCCTTCTTTGCCGGGGACCGG
>DATMZL010001687.1:0-9273 GCA_035607075.1 Polyangia bacterium | reverse complement strand
CGCCGGCCACGACGGCGGCCAGGCCGCTGCCCGGGCGCGCCCACGTCGTCGTGAAGGGGACGGACGTCGCGCGCGTGCTGGTGGACGGCAAGCTGGTGGCGTCGGGCGTGCGCGAGGCGCGGGTCCTGGATCTCGCGCCCGGGGCGTCGCATGCGCTGCGCGTCGAAGCCGCCGATCGCGTGGCCCACGACCGGACGTTCACCGTCGCCGCCGGCGCCGAGGCTGAGCTGGAGGTGGCGCTGGCGCCGCCGCCGGCCGCCGAGACCCACGCGCCGCCGTCGCATGGGAAGCGGCGCGACACGACCGGGGGGGAGAGGGTTGGCCAGACCCCACCGGGGACGACGCCGCCGTCCGCCACCCCGTCAAAACCACGACACAGGGACGGCCTGGTCGGCGACGACATCTTCGACAGCAAGTAAGGAAGCAAGAAGGTCGATTTCACGCGTCGCGCCTTGCCTTGTACGCGCGGCGCTGCTTTGATCGTGAGGCATGCCGCGCGTGAGGCTCACCGCCCGGGCCTGCCTGGTCATGGCCGCCGTTTCGGCGGGCGTCTGCGCGTGGCCGGCGCTGGCCGCGCCGAACCGGCGGCCGGCTGCCGCGCCGGCTGCGCGATCCGGCGAGACCGAGGCGCGTCGCCGTGACGAAGCCGATGCCGTGCAGAGGCAGGACGCCGCCGAATCCCTCAAGCTTCACTTCAACATCGACGTCGACTGGCGCACGACGTCGCTCGAAAAACTGGTCGACATTCGCGTGCGCGCCGCCAAGGCCGCCGACCTGCAGCAGCGGCTGGGCGTGAACGTCGAATGGCAGCGCTACAGCTGGATCGAGCTGGAAGCGCTCCGGCGCACGCTGATCAACTTCGAGCACTACCGTGACCAGCACGGTGAGGCGGTGGCCTCCGCGCCGGCGCGTCCGGCCCCGCGTCCTTCGGCCGCATCGCAGCCCGCTTCGGCCGACAACGACACGCTTGTGCAACCGACGTTCAAGGCGCGGCCCGCATCCCGGGGCGGGCGGACGACCGACCCGGACGGCATCATCCGCCCGACGTTCAGCGGCCGCGCGGATGCGCCCGCCGTGGCCACCGATCCCGACGGTGTCATCCGCCCGACGTTCGCGGTCCGCCCTCGCTGGTCGGCCGCGTTCGCGTCCGATCCGGACGGACTGATCGCCCCGACGTTCGTACCGTTTCGGCGGCTGTCGTTGATGGACGACGCCGACGACCTCATCGAGCCCACGCGAGCGCAGGAGGTCCGGCCGGCGCCTGCCCGTTGGTGAGGCAGGCCCCGCGCGCTAAAATCCCCTCCGCTCGAAGATGGTCGGCAAGAAGATCAACAATTACGAGCTCCGGGAGCTCGTGGGCGACGGTGCGATGGGCGTCGTGTACCTGGCCGAGCACCCGGTCTTGCGCCGTCGTGTCGCGGTCAAGCTGCTCAAGCGCCAGTACCTGGAAAGCCCCAGCCTGGTCTCCCGATTCGTGAACGAGGCGCGCGCCGCCGCCGCCATTCACCATCCCAACGTCATCGAGGTCATCGACGTCGGCCTGGTCGAACAGGAAGTTCCCTACATCATGATGGAGTACCTGGACGGCGAACCGCTGTCCCGGCGGCTGACGCGCGAACGGCTGGGCGTCGGCAAGGCCATGGACATCGCCATCCAGGCGGCGCGCGCGGTCGCGGCGTCGCACGCGATGGAGATCGTTCACCGCGATCTCAAGCCCGAGAACCTGTTCCTCGTTCCCGACCCGATGTCGGCGGGTGGCGAGCGCGTCAAGGTGCTCGACTTCGGGATCGCGAAGCTGCGTCCGGACTGGGCCGGCGACGACGGTCCGAAGACGCGCACCGGCGTCATCTTCGGAACGCCGGCGTACATGTCGCCCGAACAATGCCGCGGCCTCAACGACGAGGTCGACGCGACGACGGACGTGTACGCGCTCGGGTGCATCTTGTTCGAGATGCTAAGCGGGCGCGCGCCATACATTTCGCAGGGATGGGGCGACGTCCTCATGATGCACATGAGCGATGCGATCCCCATAGCGAGCGCCGAGAACCCGCGCGTCACGCCCGCGATCGATCACGTCATCCGGAAGGCCCTCGCGAAGAGCAAGACCGATCGCTATCCGAACATGCGCGACATGCACCGCGCGCTGGCGCAGGCGCGCAATGACGTCCAGGACACGCCGGCGCCGTTACGGACGAGCGATCCCCAGCTGCCCGCTGTCGTCGTCGGCGTCGACCGCTTGGGCGGCCCGTCGGGCGCCGGCGCCGCGCACGCGCAGACGCAATTCGCGGCGAACGACACGGCGCTGGGGCAGCCAGGTCTGGCGATCCGGCCGCGCCGGCGGGTGACGACGCTCGTGGTCGTGGGCGCGTTCGTCGTGGGCGGCGCCGGCGGGCTCGCGGTCGCGCTCCGGCGTCCGGCTGAGCCGACGCGGGTCGCGTTGCCTCCGACGGCGCCGACGGTTGCGCCTCCAGCCGTTGCGCCACCCGAGGTCGTTGCGCCGCGGGAGGCTTCGAAGATCGCAGACGAAGACGCGACCAAAGCGAGCGACGCCGAAGCGAAGAAAGCTCCGACGACGATGACGACGAAGATGAACACGGGCCCGAAGGCAAAGTCGGAGAAGGCGAAGTCGAAGTCGGCAACGGCGAAGTCGCATCACCGATCCGAGCGCCGAAAAGATCCGGCCAAGTGGTAAGATTTTCCGCGCCGGCCCATGCCGACGTGAACGTGCGATGTGGATGCCAAGGCGCTGGATAGCTGTCGTGGTGGCGGGCGTGACGCTCATCGGCGCGGCGACCGCCCGCGCGGCGGACAGCCGGGAGGCGCGCGAGCGCGAAGCGCGCAAGGCGTGCTTCACCGGTAACGTCGACCGCGGCGTGGAGATCCTTGTCGATCTCTACGGCGAGACCGGGCATCCAAACTACATCTACAACCAGGCGCGCTGCTTCGAGCGCAACGGCAAGTACGACCAGGCGGTCCTGAGCTACGAGGACTACCTGCGCAAGGCCACGAACCTCGGAGACGTCGAACGCGCGCAGGTCGAGAAGTCGATCGCCGAGCTGCGCGCGAAGATCGCGTCGCCGTCGTCCCCGGCCGAGACCAGCGAGGCGGCGGCGCCGCCGCTGCTGTCGCCGTCGCTCGACGCGTCCGGACCGACGCTGCCCGCGAAGCTTGTCGAGCCTGCGCTGCCGCCGCAGACAGTCAGCCAGGATCGTACCAGCGGGGGCGGGGCGTGGCAACGCACGGCCGGCGTCGTGTCGCTGGTCGTGGCGGGCGGCGGACTGGCGCTGGGCGTGACGGGGACCGTGCTGCGGCACAACCGGGCGGGCGACTTCAACGACGTCTGCACGTACTTCGAAGGCGAGGCGATGCCGCGTATCCCCGGGACCGGACCGGACTGCCGCGGCAAATACGACGGCGTGAAATCCGCCGAGCGTATGATGTGGATCGGCTACGTCGGGGCCGGCGCGCTGACGGCCGCGGGCGTGACGTTGCTGCTGCTCGCGCCGGCGTCCCGTTCGAATCAGCCGGGCGTGTGGGCCCGCCGCTGCGCGCCCCAGCTCGGGGCGACGACCGGACCCACGGGGATCGCTTGCGCGTGGAGCTTCTGAGGTTGCGCGTGGCGGCGTGGATCGTCGTCGTGATGGCGTCGGCGGGGGGCGGGGCGTGTGCGCCGCTGCGGATGACAGCGCCCGAAACGGGCACGGGCGGCGCCGGCAACGCGGCGGGCGACGCGGGCACCAGCGGCGAGGCAGGCACGAGCGCCGGCGGCAGAGGCGGCGCAGCTACGGCCGGCACGATGGGAAACGGCGGGACCGGCGGTGGAACCGGCGGCCGCCCGGAGCCGCCCGGCATGATCGCGTTCTGGCGCTTCAACGAAGGGGCGGGTGCAACGGTCCTGGACAGCTCGGGCTATGGCCAACCCCTGACGATCTCGAGCAGCAGCCGGTGGACGACGGCGGGCCACGAGGGCGCCGCGTTCACGTTCGACGGGGCGACCGATGTCGCCGGCGTCGTGCCCGGGGTTGGACAACGGCTGTACGACTATCCGACGGTGTCGCTGACCTTCTCCGCCTGGGTGAAGCCGGATACGGCGGCCGCGGGACGGCCGTTCGCGACGGCCGTGGCGCGCTCGCACGAGGATTACGCGTTCCAGGACTTCTGGCTGGGCCTCGTGAACGGAAAGCCCGGCTGCACGATTCACTCGCCGTCCCAGGACGGCCCGGTCGCCAGCGCCGTCCTGCCGACGACGTCGTGGACGCACATCGCGTGCACCTACGGGCTGGACGGACACATCAAGCTTTACGTCAACGGTGGTGACGCTGCGCAGGGGAGCTCGAACGAGAATCTCGGTCCGATTCCGACGGCGATCCTGGTGGGCGCATCGGAGACGATGCAGCCGAGCGTCGTGGACCAGTACTTCCCGGGCGCGATCGACGACGTGCGCATCTACAACCGCACCCTCAGCGACGCGGAGGTCCTTTCGATCGCCCGCTGACGATGGTCAACATGGGAACCCTGGGAGGGTTCCCAAACCCTCCCGCGATGGTACGCGGCGAGCAAAAGCTCCGCGGCTGCCCACGCGTTGATCAGTGCAGGCCGCGGAAACAGGCGTCGATCAGGAACTGGCAGTAGGTCGCGACCAGCCCGGCGAAGACGATGATGCCGATCAGCTTCGCCCCGAAGACGATCGCATCGTGCACCCGACCACCGCGACTCGTGATTGCGTGAGCCATTTTCCCCTCCGATGCGGCTCACGCTAAGCCCGAAGCGGTTAACACCGTGTTTCGGGCCCGAAAGATGTTCGTAACTTGGCTGGGCGGGGGCCGCTACGACAGGGCGCGGCCGACAAGTGCCTCGATCTTCGCGCGCGGGACGGCGCCGACGATCTGGCCGACAACCTGACCGCCCTTGAACAGCAACAGCGTCGGCATCGCGCGGACGTCGAGGCGCGCCACGAGGTCGCAGTTCGAGTCGGTGTCGCAGGTCCCGACGGTCAGGCGGCCCGCATACGCGCGCGCGATCTCCGCGACGTGAGGCGCGATCGCGCGGCACGGGGCGCACCAGGCGGCCGTGAAGTCGATCAGGACCGGAAGCGGCGCCTTCAGGGCCAGCGCGTCGAAGTTGGTGTCGGTGATCTCGAGCAGCTCGTCGGACTTCATCTTCTCGTTCTCCTTTTCCTAACCGGTCATGCAGGACAGCAGGTTGACCTTGGCGCGATGGAGCAGCACCGCGACGTGGCCGGGCGTGAGTCCCAGCGCGTGCGCCACGTCCTCGCCGGGAACCTCGTCGAGCATCCGCAGCGTGACCACGGCGCGCTGGACGTCGGCCAGCGTTTGCACGCATCGGTGCAGACGAATCTGATCCTCGGCCGCAGCGATCAGGTCGTCGGCGCCGGCCGCCGCCGCGGGCAGACCATCGATCATCGCCGCATCGCCGATGTGCGGCCGGGCGTTTGCGTGCAGGCGGCGGTGATTCCGGGCCACGTTCCGGGTCAGCGTGATCAGCAGCCGCCGCGCGTCGCCGCTCGCGTCGGCCGCTTCAATCAACGGTTGGGCGGCCGGTAACGTCAGGAAGGTCTGGAAGGCGTCCTGGACCGCATCCAGGGCGTCCTCCGCCGTCAGTCCCTCGGCGCGCGCGACGCCCGCCAGCTCGCGCCGGTGCCGATGGACCAGCTCGCCGACCCCGTCGAACAGGGCCTCGCTGTCCGCGGTCGCGCAGTTGCAATCAGCAGGTTTGCGAGGCTGGGGTGCGGCGTCCATGGATGACCGGCGACCGGGAAGATGCCCGGATATGACAAAAGGTGCCGACGGGCGAGGGGATTACAGCGGACGCACATTTTTGACGCAGGAGTGCTAGCGTTTTCACCCTGACGCTTTGACACTCCGGACTGAACTCTCCCTGGTTCTGTCGTCGCTGCTGGCCCTTTCAATCGGCCTGGCGGGCGGGACGGCCATCTACCAATCGGCGCGCACGATGCGCCGCGAGCTGACGACCGAGCACCAGCTGTTCGCGGAGAACCGGGCGTTTGCGTTGCGCGACAACTTCGAGATCCTCGAGGACGAGCTGAAGCGGCTGGCCCTGCTGCCGACCATGCACGCCGGCGACGCGGACTTCCTTCAGGAAGAGCAGGTCCTCGCCGGCGCGCACGAGAACTCGGTCCTCTACAACACCGCGGTCCTGCTGCTGGCGGCCGATGGGACCTGCGTGCGTTCCGTGCCGGACCGCCCGGAGTTCCGCGGGCAGGCCTTCGGCGAACGGCCGTGGTTCTCGGCGGCGCGCGGCGGCGCGCCCGGCCCGTTGTTCCGTGTCACCGACGAGCCGGGGTTGGGACGCACGTTGAAGATCGTCCAGCCGTTGATGCGCGACAAGAAGTTCGCGGGCGCGCTGGTCGGCGTCATCGCGCTGGCGGAGGACAACCTGATCGCGCCCGCGCTGCACGACAACCTGCCGCGCGACACCGACGCCGTGCTCGTCGATACAAGCGGCCAGATCATCTACCCGCCCGATCGCGAACGGGCCGCGGAGGGTTCCGGGTGGGCGGAGGCGATCGCGGCGGCGGCGCGCGGCAACAGCGGGACGCTGACCGCCGAGGCGAACGGGCAACGGACGCTGTTCGCTTTCTCGCCCGTGCACGCGACGACGCCGTACGCGGTCATCTTCGCGCGGCCGTGGCGCACGCTGACCGCCAACCTGGAACAACAGGGGCTGGCGCTGGGCGGCATCCTGCTGTTCGGCCTCATCGTCGCGTCGATCGCGGGCGTGCTGCTGGCGGGCTACCTCGCGCGGCCGCTGCAAGCGCTGGCGAGCGGCGCGATCCGCATCGCGCGCGGCGAGCCTGTGCCGGAGGCGGATCGCCCGGGCGCGGGCACCGAGGAGATCGCTGCGCTGCGCGGCGCGTTCGCGGACATGGAAAAATCGATCCGCCAGCGCGATCAGGAGCTGCGCGACGGCGCGGCGCTGCTGGAACAGCGGGTGCGCGACCGCACCGCCGAGCTGCTCGCGACGCAGGCGGCGCTGGTCGACGCCGAGCGGTTCGCGGCGATGGGGAAGACGTCGGCGGCGATCGCGCACGAGCTGAAGAATTCGTTGAACGGCCTGGGCATGGCGGTCGAGCTGATCGCGCACGAGCCGGGCAACGAAGCGCGGGTCGCACGCCTGCGCCCCCAGGTCTCGGCGGAGATCGCGCGGCTGCGCGACGTCGTCGATTCGTTGCTGTCGTTCTCGCGGTCGCCGCGCATCGACCGCGCCCCGACCGATCTCGCGGGCGTCGTGTCGCGCGCGATCGCGACGGTGTCCGAGCTGGCGACCGAACGCGGCGTGGCCGTGTCGGTGCACGCGCCGGCCGTGCTGCGCGCGCGCTGCGACGCGCACAAGGTTCAGGGCGTGATCGTCAACCTCGTCAAGAACGCGATCGAGGCGGGCAAGCGGGTCGAGGTCTCGCTGCGCGTCGCGGACGGCGAGGCGATCATCGAGGTCGCGGACGACGGCCCCGGCCTGTCCACCGAGGCGCGCGAGCATCTGTTCGAGCCGTTCTTCACCACCAAGCCGAACGGCACCGGGCTGGGGCTGCCGACATCGCGGCGCTTCATCGAGGCGCACGGCGGCGTCATCGAGGCCGCGCGCTCGGCCGCGATGGGCGGGGCGTTGTTCCGGCTGCGGCTGCCGCTGGAAACCGTCGACGCGCCCGCCGTGACCGCGCCGGAGGCGCCGCGCCCATGAAGCCGAGCGTGCTGGTCATCGACGACGAGAAGACGTTCCGGATCGTCGCGGAAGAGGCGCTGGCGTCGGAGGGCTTCGTGGTCACGACCGCGGCGACCGGGCAGGCGGGCCTGTCGGCCTGGCAGCGCGAGCCGTGCGATCTGGTGATCCTCGATCGCCACCTGCCCGACACCGACGGCATCGCGGTGCTCGAGGCGATGGCGCGCGAGGCGCGCGAGCGCGGGCTCGATACGCTGATCGTGATCGCGACCGCCTACGCCGACGTGACCAGCGCCGTGCAGGCGCTGAAGCTGGGCGCGTTCGATTACCTGTCGAAGCCGCTGCAGCTGCCGGACCTGGTCATCACGATGCGCAAGGCGCTGGAGGCCAAGCGGCTGCGCGCGCAGGTGCGCCAGCTGACGGACCGCGCGCAGGCCGCGATCGGCGACTTCAAGGCGGGCCCGTCGGCGGCGATGCAGAAGGTGATCGGCATGGTCGACAAGGTCGCCGAGGCGACCGACACGACGGTGCTGATCCAGGGCGAATCGGGCACCGGCAAGGAGCTGATCGCGGACCTGATCGCGCGCCGCACGCCGCGCCGCCGCGACGGCGCCTTCGTCGAGATCAACTGCGCGACGGTGCCTGAGAACCTACTGGAGAGCGAGCTATTCGGCCACGAGCGCGGCGCCTTCACCGACGCCAAGACGCAGAAGCGCGGGCTGTTCGAGGAGGCCGACGGCGGCACGTTGTTCCTCGACGAGGTCGGCGAGATGCCGATGCCGACGCAGGCGAAGCTGTTGCGCGTGCTGGAGGAGATGACGTTCCGGCGCCTCGGCGGCACGCGCGATCTGTCGGTCGACGTGCGCGTCGTCGCCGCCACCAACAAAGAGCTCGCCGACGAGGTCGAGCGCGGGCGCTTCCGGCTGGACCTGTACCACCGCCTCGACGTGTTCCACATCCGCGTGCCGCCGCTGCGCGATCGGCGCGAGGACATCTTGCCGCTCGCGAGCCACTTTCTGGAGCGGTTCGCGACGCGCATGCGGAAGCCGGTCGTCCGGTTCCTGCCCGAGACGGAGCGCATGCTGACCGCCTACGACTATCCCGGCAACGTCCGCGAGCTGCGCAACGTGATCGAGCGGGCCGTCATCCTGTCGACCGGCGACGCGATCGATCCCGGTTGCATCGTCCTGTCGGGGCCCACGCGGGCGCTGCCGGCGGGCGGGCATTTCTTCGCGGCGGATCTCGACGCCGGCGGCAAGCCGCCCGACCTGGAGGCGCTGGAGCGCGCGTACATCGCGCGGCTGCTCGAATTCGCGGGCGGTAACCGCACGCAGGTCGCGCGCCTGCTGGGCGTTTCCTATCCGACCATCGCAAAGAAGATCGCCGACTACGGTCTAGGCTGAGCTTCCTGGAAAAATCGCGCTGCAAACGTTTTTGTAGTCGATTCCCGTACCGTTCTGGCCCCCTCCGGACACTTAGGGGACCATGAAAATCTCTTCGCTCTCGCTGGTTGCTTCGGTCGTTCTGGTCCTGGGTGCTGTCGGATGCGGCGGCGGTGACGGAGGAGGCGGCGGG
>DATMZL010001623.1:0-2198 GCA_035607075.1 Polyangia bacterium | reverse complement strand
TTCAGGTCGTCAACGAACGCGTCGTAATCTCGTGAACCCGATTTCGAAATCTTGAGCGGGAGAAAGAACTTGAACCCTCAACGTCCACCTTGACAAAATAGCACTCTACCACTGAATTACTCCCGCGAAATTGCTAACCCTTGACCTATCGGACCGCGCGCTGGTTGTCAAGGCGTGGCCCGAAGATCTCGACGTCGACGCCTCGGGCGTAGTGGACCAACGGCGGCGCGTCCCGGCAGGCCCAGCGCGAGAGGCTGGCGACGTACGTCAGGTCCTGGCCGACGTCGGTCGCCGCCGCCGGCTGCAGCGGGTATGGTGCGTGGTGAACGCGGGCCGTGCGCAGCCCCTTTCCCGACCGCGCGTAGAGCAGGTAGCGCTCGGCGAGGAAGAACTCCAGCGATCCCGGCGCTGCCTCGACCACGGGACCGGCCGGCTGGTAGCGCGCCGAAAACGACGCCTGCGTCGCGTCGCGCCGCCGTGAGCGGTAGTCGACGGTCGCGTGCCCCGACGCCGCGTCGGTCGCGACCTTCATCGTGATGTCAGCGGCGAAGTACGGCAGCTTGTAGGCGAGGCGCGCGCCGGCTACCGCCAGGCGGCTGGTGGCGTCGAGGCTGAAGAACCAGACGCCGGGATCGCGCCCGCCCCGGTGCACGTACGTGCGCAGGTTGATCTCGTGGAACGCGGGCGCCATCGGCGCGCCCAGCCGCGCCGTGCGCGTCAGCGGAATCGTGAAAGGGACGATGCCGACGTAGGCGACGCCTTCGAACGTATCCAGCTCCAATCCGGGCGGTAGCAGGCCCGGCATCTGGTCGGGCGTGACGGGCCAGTGCAGGAACGCGAGGTGCTCCCAGATCTGCCGCATCACGGGGCGGCCGTCGGGCCGCTCGCGCATCCGCATCCGTTCGTCGTCGCTGACCGCCGTCATCGTGTCGCGCCCAAGCGATCGAACGTCGCGACCACCTCGACGTGGAACGTCTGCGGCATCAGGTCCAGCGCGACCGCGGTCGTCAGCCCGAAGCCTGCCGCGACCAGCGCCCGCATGTCGCGCGCCAGCGTCTGCGGATCGCACGAGACGTAGACGATTCGGCGGCGCGCGCGCGCCGCCGCCGCCAGGTGCGCCTTGTCGGCGCCCTCGCGCGGCGGATCGAGCACGACCGTGTCGGCGTCGCCCGCCGGTGGCCGCAACGACCACGCCGCCTCGGGCACGTTCTTCGCGCCGCGCGCGATCGCCGCCGGATCGCCGTCGCTCGCCGCCACGGACGTCGCGCCGCCCCGCACCAGGTGGCGGGTCAGGTTTCCGCTCCCCGCGTAGAGCTCCATCACGGCACCCGGCGACGGTCCGACCGCCTCCATCACGGCCGCGACCAGCGCCGCGTTTCCGGGCCGGCCCACCTGCGCGAAACCGTCGGCCGGAACGCGCAGCGGCGGCGACCCGGGTTCGGCGACGTCGACGTCGGGCTGCCCGAGCGTCGGCTTCCCCGCCAGCGACAACCCGACGACGCCCGCCGCCCCGAGACGGTCAATCTCCCGGCGCGCGTGCGCCGCGCTTGTCGGATCCGCGTGCGCGACGTTGACGTGGACGCCGTCGTTTCCCGCCTGCGCGTCGATCTCGACGCCCGCCGCCAGCCCGCGCGCCGTCGCGCGCAGCGCCGGCAACGCGCGCGCCATCTCGGCGCCCAGCAACGGGCAGGCCGGGACATCGACGACGTCGTGCGACCGCCGCGCCCGGAACCCGAGCGTCCCGCCGGGCCCCACCGCCAGCTTGGCGCGATCGCGGTAGCCATAGGGCGGGCTGGCGGCGACGAACGCCGCCAGCGGCGCGCCCAGCGCGCGCTCGACGATCGCCCGTTTCGCCGCGTGCTGCGCCGCCGGCGTCACGTGCTGCCACTGACAGCCGCCGCACGTCGCGAACAGCGGGCACGGCGGCGGCACGCGCTCCGGCCCCGGCCGCTCGATCGCGAGCAGCTCGCCCCACGCCACCTTGCCCTTCTCGCGCTCGACGCGAATCCGCACGCGCTCGCCGGGGGCCGCCAGCGGCACGAACGTCACCCGCCCGTCGTCGGCCGCGCGCGCGCCCTCCCCGCCTTGCTGCCGGCCGACGGCGTCGCCGCCGAACGCGAGCGACTCGACTTCGACGCTGACTTGATCGTTCGCCAAGGTGCGATGCGCGATGTGCCGAACGCCCGACGGGCGGCTAC
>DATMZL010001659.1:0-5349 GCA_035607075.1 Polyangia bacterium | reverse complement strand
AGCTTCCAGGACGCCTGCTTCATCATGTCGGCGATCGCTTGCCGGTCGAGGCTGGATATCCCCTGCGCGCCCGCAACGATGCACGGATCATCCGAGAGCCGCACCGGCGTCTCGTTGTCCCCTTCAACCAGCGCCTGCCAGTATTGCCGCTCGAGCTGAACGATTTCATTTTCTACACCCGTTGCCATCGTCCACCCCCTTCCGCGGCCAAGCTGACGCCGAACGGGTTGGGCCGCAAGCTCAGGCCCAACGTTCGGTCGATTCGCTGATCCCTTCATTTGCACGTCGATTCGGCTGAGTTTGGCCTTGCCGGCATACTGAACATGCGTATAGTTCGCCAATGAATGCAACGACGGCCGCAACGGAGATTTGTTTGGAGGATGAAATCGCGGTGCTGGCGGCGCAGGTCGACGTCGGGATGTATCGATTGCTGACCTGCATCCGGCGGTTTGACGAATCCGAGGAATGGGGACACCAGGGCGCACGCACGTGCGCAGACTGGCTCGCGTGGCGGATCGGGCTGGCGCCGGGCGCGGCGCGCGAGAAGGTCCGCGTCGCTCGGGCGCTGGGTCGCCTTCCGGCGATCGATGCGGCGATGGCGAGCGGTCGGCTGTCGTACGCGAAGGTGCGGGCGCTGACGCGCGTCGCGACACCGACGAACGAGGCGCAGCTCGTCGAGATCGCGCTGGCGGCGACCGGCGCGCAGCTCGAGCGGATGTGCCGGCGCTTCCGGCGGTTGATCGACGACGGCGCCATTCCCGGGATGGAGGCGGCCGTCGATCCGTCGTGCGATCCGCGCGGTGTCCGCGTGCGCAACACGGACGCTGGGCACGTGCGGATCGAGGTGACGCTGGATCCGGCGGACGCCGCCTTGGTGCTGGCGGCGATCGATCGCGTGCGCGACCAACTACGCGCCGTGACGACGACTCCAAAGCGCGCCTCCGCGGAGACGCGGGCGCGCAATCGGGAGCCAATGGTTGCGAACCGCCTCGATGGATTGATTGCAATGGCCGAACGAACGATGGCGCCGGCGCCGCAAACCGACGGTGCCAACGCGAACATCGCGCCCGTACCTCAGGTCGTCATTCATCTGGATCAGGCGGTCCTGGGACCGGACGGCGCGCGCGATGCGTATCTGGATGACGGAACACGCGTCTCCGCGGAGACGTTCCGCCGGATGAGCTGTGACAGCGCGCTCGTCGCCGTGACGACCGGCGAATCCGGCGAGGTTCTCGATGTCGGTCGTAAGACCCGCGTCGTCCCGACGGCGATCCGACGCGCGCTCTGGTCACGCGATCGCGGGTGCCGCTTCCCGATGTGTTCAAACCGCCGCTTCGTCGACGCGCATCACGTCCACCACTGGGCCCACGGCGGCCCGACCAGCCTCGACAACCTGGTCCTGCTCTGCAGCTTCCATCACCGGCTACTTCACGAGGGCGGGCTCAAGGTCTCGATCGCCGCCGGCGATGTCCCCCGCTTCTTCACGCCGCGCGGCCGTGAGATCGACCGCGTCCCCGACGTCCCGACCGCAACGATCCCCGCGCTCAGGCCCGTCGCGGATCCCGACGTCAACTTGTGCGGCTGGGACGGCGAGCCCGTCGACTACGACGAAGTCGTCAACGCTATGTGCGTCGCGAGCGGGTGACGGTTCTTCATTGCGCGTCGATCTCGATCGGATTTCCCGCGCGATCGTCCTCTCGGATGTAGGGCCGATCGGTGGCTTCGTTGCGGACCGACCTATCGAGCCGGTTGATCTGCTCCACCATCCCAGGGCCGGACGCGCAGGGGGATCCGCGCACCCCTTGGTCGGACGCGCACGACGGAGTTGCCGCCAGCACGACCAGGATGCACGCGCTCGCTAACTGGACGGACATTCCTGTGCTGATTGCTAGCGCTGTACGCCCAGCTCGCCGACGGCGCGGTCGAGCAGGCCGTTCGTGAACGCTGCGCCTTCGGCGGTGCCGTAGCGCTTCGCGAGCTCGATCGCCTCATTGAGGACGACGTTCACGGGGACGCTTTCGCAGTACTTCAATTCGTACAAGGCGATGCGGATGACGTTGCGCTCGACGATGGCCATGCGTTCGATGCGCCAGTTCTGCGAGAGCTTGGTCAGGGTCTCGTCCAGCTCGACCCAGTGTTGAGTGACGCCGCGGACCAGCTCCTGCACCAGCGGGCGATCGATCTTGGCGCCGAGGTCGCTGGCGCCGTCGTCGTCGTCGTCCTCGCGCGCCGGGCCGCCCTTCAGCGACAGGTGCTCGAAGTAGCGCGCGATCATCCGGTCGACGTCGGCGTCGGACTCGGGCGCGCCGCTGACGTCGATCTGATGCAAGATCTGCAACGCGATCTCGCGCGATCTTCGCCGCGGTCCTGCCATCGACTTCCTCCTTGCCTTCTCTTTGCTACTTGCGCCGCGGCAAATCGGTTGGCGGCGACGGCACGACGCTGACGGGCACGGCCGCCTCGGCCTTCTTCTCTGCTTCGATGTGCGCGTACAGGTCGGCCATCTCGACGGCGACCATCGCCGCGTCCGCGCCGCGGTTGCCGGCCTTGGCGCCCGCCCGCTCGACGGCCTGCTCGATGTTGTCGCAGGCGAGCACGCCGAACGCCACCGCGATCTTGCCTTCGGCCGCCAGCGTGCCGACGCCGGCCGCCGCCTCCCGCACCACCAGATCGAAGTGCGGCGTCGCGCCGCGGATGACCGCGCCCAGGCAGATGATGCCGTCGAACTTGCCCGTGTCCGCGACCTTCCGCGCCAGGCCCGGGATCTCCATCGCGCCCGGGCACCGGAAGAGCTCGATGTCTTCGTTGGCCGCGCCTGCCCGCCGCAGGGCCGCGCGCGCGCCATCGATCAGCTTCTCGACGATGAAGTCATTGAAGCGCGCCGCTACGATCCCGAAGCGGCGGCCGTTCCCCGACAATCCGCCTTCGTGAACGGGACCGTCGTGCTCGGCACCGTACGACGACGCTTTCGTTTCAGGTCTGCTCATGACGTCACCTTTGCCTCTTGCAACGCGACCACCCGCGCCGGCGGTTTGATCGGCACGCACTCGACGACCTCCAGGCCGTAGCCGCCGAGACCCACGATCGGCCGCGGACGGTTCGTCAGCAACCGGATCGTCCGCGCGCCCAGGTGCGCCAGCACCTGCGCCCCCAGGCCGAAGTCCCGCAGGCGCGCCTGTTGCGCCGCCGACGACGTCCCGCCGCCCAGCCGGCCCAGCAGGCTGGTGCGCGTGCGCGAGTAGACGTACAGCATGATCCCCTTGCCCGCCTCCTCGATCATCCGCAGCGACACCGGCGCGGGATGATCAGTGTCGGCGGCGCCGACCCCGAACACGTCGCGCAGCATGTCCGCGCTCTGCACCCGGACCAGCACCGGCTCCTCCGCCTTGATGTCGCCCAGCACCAGCGCGAGGTACTCCGTGTCCTCGACGTCCGACGTGTAGACGCAGGCGCGGAACTCGGTGCTGACGCCACCCGAGCGCGGCCGCATCCGCGTCTCCGCCACCGGGTGAACCAGCAGCTCCTGATCGAGGCGGTAGTTGATCAGATCCGCGATCGTGACGATGGGCAGCTCGTGCGCGAGCGCGAACGCCTGCAGGTCCGGCATGCGCGCCATCTCACCGTCCTCGCGCATGATCTCGCAGATGACGCCCGCCGGCTCGCGCCCGGCCAGCCGCGCCAGGTCGACCGAGCCCTCGGTGTGCCCCGACCGCACCAGCACGCCGCCCCGCCGCGCCTTCAGCGGAAACACGTGGCCAGGTGTGACGATGTCGTCGGGCCGCGCGTCGCGCGCGACCGCGACGCGCACCGTCTCGGCCCGCTCGCGCGCCGAGATCCCGGTCGTGATCCCGCGCCGGCCGTCGATGCTGACGGTGAACGCGGTGTGCCGCGGCGAGCGGTTGTCGGCCGCCATCATCGTCAGCCCGAGCTGCCCGACGCGCTCCTCGGTCAGCGACAGGCAGATGAGGCCGCGCCCCTCCCGCGCCATGAAGTTGATCGCCTCCGGCGTCACCATGTCAGCCGCCATCACCAGATCGCCTTCGTTCTCGCGATCCTCGTCGTCGACCATGATGACCATGCCGCCGGCGCGGACCGATTCGATCGCGCGCGCGACGGTCGCGTGCCGTTCCGCAGCCGACTCAGCGGACAAAGCCGTACCTCCGGAGCGTATCGATCGAAATTGCGCGGCGCGGGGTCGGGCTGCCCGCCTCGCCGCGCGAGCTGCCGAACTGCGCTGCCATCAGGCGATCGATGTGCTTGACGATCATGTCCGCCTCCAGGTTGACCGCGTCGCCGACCTTCTTGTCGGCCAGCTTCGTCACCTCGAGCGTGTGCGGAATCAGCGTCACCGAGAAGACGTCGCCCGTCACGGTGTTCACGGTCAGGCTGACGCCGTCGACCGCGATCGAACCCTTCGCCGCCAGAAAGCGCGACACCTGCGCCGGCGTCTGGATGTCCAGCTCCAGCGCCGCGCCCGACGGGCGCCGCGCCACCACCGTGCCCGTGTTGTCGACGTGGCCCTGCACCATGTGGCCGCCCAGCGGATCGCCCACCTTGAGCGGCCGTTCCAGGTGTACGCGGCTGCCGCGCTCGAGGCTGCCCAGCGTCGTCAGCGCGAGCGTCTCCGGGCCCAGGTCGGCCGCGAAGTGCCCGACCGCGCGCTCGACGATTGTCAGGCACACGCCGTCGACGGCGATGCTGGCGCCGATCGGCATCGACTCGACGGGCAGGTCGGTCACCACCACCAGGCGCACGACCGGCGCCTGATTCAGCTCAATGCGCTGGATCGACTCGACGACGCCGAGCGCTTCGATGATTCCTGTGAACATGGTGCGACCGTAAACCCCCGAAAAGCGTCACCATCTTAGCATCAGCGAGAACGCTTCGCCTGCAGGACATCCCCCGTAATCAGCAGGTCGTCACCGACGGTGCGCACGGTCAGCGGCCCCAGCCGCAGCGCGCCCGCGAGCGGCAGATCTGCGCCGCGCGCGATGGGGACGCCGCCGCCCAGCAACCGCGGCGCGAGGAACACCGCCACCCGATCGACGAGGCCCGCCTTGATGAACGCGCCGTGGATCGTGGCGCCGCCTTCGACGAGCAGTGACTGCACCTGGCGTTCGCGGGCCAGGTGCTCCAGCACGAACGCGATCGGCGGCCGCCCCTGCGGGTCCTGGATGACTTCCGACGGGGCGTCCCCCGAAAACATCTTCAGATCGCTCGGCAGGCCGGCCTTTCCTGCGAGCGCCACCCGCCGCGGCGCGGGCGCCCGCCCGCGGCGCCCCGGCAACCGCACGGTGAGCCGCGGATCGTCGGCCAGCGCGGTGCCCGATCCGACCAGCACCGCGTCAT
>DATMZL010001130.1:0-2519 GCA_035607075.1 Polyangia bacterium | reverse complement strand
GTAACAATGTGGCGGCTGTCTTCGGTGGCTACGGCGGCTTCTGCGCGGCGAAGACCGACGGCAGCGTGCATTGCTGGGGGATGGCGTTCGAAGCGCCAGGCGGCACACCGCCCGTCCCGGACTTCCTGCCGGAGCCTGGATTCTCCGGTGCGCGGCGCATCGCGATCGGCGGAACGCACGTCTGCGCGATCCGCGCGGACAAGACGGTCGCCTGCTTCGGCACGAACGATTTCGGCGAGCTGGGAGACGGCACGCTGCTCGCGCGTGATCAGCCCGTGCCGGTGGTGGGCCTCGACGGCCCAGTCGCCGAGATCGCCGCGGGCGATGAGATCACGTGCGTGATGCTGGAGAACGGCGCCGTCCGCTGCTTCGGCATCAACGACGAAGGGTCGCTGGGCGACGGTAGCGCGCTCGCCCTGCGCGCCTCCGCCGTCGACCTGAAGGGCTCACGTGTCGTGAGCCACCAGGCCCCCGGGCTCGGCCGTCTGGGATCGGCAGTGCTGACCGACGGGTCGGTGCGCGTCTGGGGCCAGATCTCTTTCATGTTGCCCGAGGTCGAACCCTCGAACTTGATCGTCCGCGTCCCGGCGCGCGCCGGGCGGCCGATCGATCTCACGACGCCGGCGACGGCGCCGCCGGCCCGCAAGGCGAGCGTCAGCAATGACGGCGCGTGTCTCCTCACGCGCGACGGCGGCGTGACCTGTCTGCTCGCGCCCGTGAAGCCGGGCGCCATGCCCCAGCTCGGCGTCGCGTCCTTGTTCGAGACCGGCGTGGAGGATCTGAACGGATCGTGCGCGGTCCGCAGCGACGGCGTCGGCACGTGCAGCCTGCCCACCGGCCTCGACAAGTCCATCCTGCCTGCGTCGAGCGCCGGCATGTTCAAGAAGATCGTCCTCAGCTTCACCAATGTCGGCTGCGCGCTTCGCCGCGACGGCGGCATCGTGTGCTGGAACGGCAGCCGAGATCCCGGGATGCTGGTGGACTCGGTCGGCAGCCCGATGATCGATCTGGCGGTCGGCGGGCGCACCCACGCGCTCGCGTCGGATGGCACCGTCTACGTTCTTTATGGTTCTGTTCCTGTGCCGTTGGCGGTGCCGGCCCCGTGCGTCGGCATCACCGGCGGTGATCAGCATACGTGCGCCTGGACGGCCGCCGGCGCGCTCTACTGCTGGGGCGCGAACAACTACGGCCAGCTGGGCGACGGCACCACGTTGTCACGAGACGGGATCGTGAAGGCGACAGTCGTCCCGGGCCCGGTCCGCGCCGCATCGGCGGGCTTGCGACAGACGTGCGTCGAGCTCGCGGCGGACGGCTCGCTCTGGTGCTGGGGGTGGAACGGCGCCGGCGAGCTGGGCGACGGCAAGGGCGGTCCAAGCGCGGCCCCGAGGGCGGTGGCCGTCCCCTGACCGCGCGCTATTGTTCGCCGCCGTGAGCGACAATGTGGCGACCAAGCTGCTCGAACGAGGCGTGGCGGAGCTGGCCGAGGTGCTCGGTCCCGCCGGCTTCGAGTTCATCCAGTCGGACGAAGGCGTGGACGCCCGCGGCGCGTTCGCGGCCGGCGGGTTCCTCCGTGGCGATCGAAGGCTCGAGTTGCAGGTCCGGTCGAAGCTGGTCCTGGTCCGCTACCACTTCGACGACGAATCGCTGGCGCACGAGGATCTCGTGCGCGGCGTCAGGGCGCTCGAAGGAATTTCGGTCGAGGGGCAGTTCCCCGGTTTCTCCGACGATCCGATGGCGGGATTTCGCCACCTCCGACACGACCTCGACCGATTCGGCGCCATCTTCCTTCGCGGCGGCGCGAAGGCCTTTCGCGCCTTGAAGAAGTGGGTGAACAAGCACCCGAGGAAAAGTGGTCTGGCCGGGCTGGGCCCGTGAGCGATCCGTTTCTCGTTACCCGACGAACGTGATCGCCCACTCGAGCGGCTCGCCCTTCACCGTCACCTCGATCGTGTCACCCACCCGTCGTCCCATCACGGCCTTGCCGACCGGTGACGCGGGCGTGACGACGGAAAGATAACCGTCACCGCCGGGGCCGGTCAGCTCGACGCCGGCGCCGACCGGCGCCAGGAAAAACGTGCGTCCCTGCTCACCGTCCTCCACCTCGACGATCGCGCCGAGGGCGATGGGGGCGCGCGTCGGCAGCGGCCCGGGACGGAACGTCTCGAGCACCGACACTTCGGCGGCGGTGCGGGCCGCGCGCTCCTTCTGTCCGCGCGCGAGACCTGCGTACTCCATCGCGACCCGACCGTCCTCACGCTTTTCCGCCGGTGTGGCTCCCGCGCGGGCCTCCTCGGCGGCGGCGTCACCCGCCTTGCGCGCGACGTGCGCGGACTCCCGCAGCCGTTCGGCCAACTGCTCGACAAGGAAGCGCTTATCCATTTCCGCCGAGCGTAGACGCGCGCCCCCCTGGCCGCAAAAAATCGAGTGACGTTCCGGGCAGGAAACAACGTTTCCAGGCCGCCCGCGCGTTCCGCCTCGACCTCGCAACGATCTTCTGATGAGGTGGACATCAACCTGAG
>DATMZL010001631.1:0-2834 GCA_035607075.1 Polyangia bacterium | reverse complement strand
CCCGCCGCTGCTGAACGGGATCTACGCGCGGGCGCTCGCGATCAATCCGGATGAACGCTACGCGACCGCCGGCGAGCTGGAGATCGATCTGCGGAACGTGATGTTCGGCGCGGCGGATTCGCACGCGCGGACGCTCGGGCGCGTCGTCTCGAACGCGTTCACCACCGCCCGCGCCGAGCGCGAGGCGATGATCGCGCGCGCGCTCGTGAACGGCCGCGCGATGGCGGCACGCCCCGACTGGGTTCGAGATCCCAGCTGGGCGAACACGATCGACGCGTTCTTGACGAAGGCCGACGAGGTCCTGGACGTGACGGTGGTGGACGAATCGATCGTCGTCGAGGAAATGCTGCTCCCCCGGCACGTGCTGCCCGCCGTGGCCCCACCCGCGCCGCCACCGCCCAGGCGCCGGAGCCGCGTCGGCATCGGCGGCGCGATCGCCGGCACCGCCGCCGCCGCCGCCGTGCTCGGGTTGCTCGCCGCGAAGGCGCCGCTGAGCGCGTCCCCGCCGCCGGCGGCGCCGACCGCGCACGCAGCCGCTTCCGCGGAACCCTGGACCGTGATCACGCCGGTGGCGGCGCCTGCGGTTCCCTCTTCCACGCCAGTGGTGGCGACGTCAGTGCCCTCCGCTGCGCCGCCACCGTCAACGACGAGCACCGAACCGTCCACGCTGCCGCCGTCGACGGCGACCCGAAATCACTTCGCGCGCCGAGCGGCTGCGGCGCGACATCATGGCCAGGACGAATCCAGCCATTTCGAGGTCGGGTTGCCGACCGAATCAGCGTCGACCGACGACACGATTCTGGAGAAGAAGCGTCCCGCCTCGTTGCGCAGCATCGACGAGAACGATCCCTTCAAATGAAAGCTTTCGCGCCCCTGGCCCTCGCGCTCACCGTCCTCACCGCCGGCGCGAGACCGGTCCAGGCGCAGCCGCCCTCGGCCGAGGCCGAAGCCGCGAAGACCAGCGAAGCGCAGGCGCACTTCCACCGTGGCATCGAGTTCTACAAGCAGGGCGATTTCGCGGCCGCGCAGGTGGAGTTCACGCGCGCCTACGAGATGGTGCCGAACTACAAGATCCTCTACAACCTCGGTCAGGTCTCGTACCAGCGACGCGACCACGCCGCCGCGCTTCGCTACTTTCGCAAGTACCTCAGCGACGGCGTCGACGCGATCCCGGCCGAGCGCCATCACGAGGTGATGCGCGACATCGCCGACCTCGAACAACGGGTCGGCCGGCTGCAGATCGACACGCCCGAAGACGGCGCCGAGGTGTTCATCGACGACGTCCTCGTCGGAACCACACCGCTGCGCGCGTTGATCACGGTGAACGGCGGCGCGCGAAAGATCGATCTGGTCGCGCGCGGCGGCGAGCACCAGTCCCGCCAGGTCGACGTCGGCTCGGGTGAGGTGGTGCGCCTCCCGTTTCCGCGGCTCGCGTTGCGCGCGCCGCCGGCGACGCTACCGGCTTCGCCGCCAACCAGCCAGCGGACCTCCGGCGCGCTGGCAACCGCGCCGACCGCCGTCCTCGCCGCGGTGGCCGCGGTGCCGTCTGTCGTCGCCGCACCCGCGCGCAAGTCCAGCTTCCCGTGGAAGTCGTGGTCGCTGACCGGATTGCTCGCCGGCGGCGCCGCCGCGACCGGCATCGTGGCGTTGACCAGCAAGCACGACCTCGACCAGCAGCTGGGGATGTTCCCCGCCGACAACAGCGAGATCGACTACGACCGCCGCCGCACGCGCGGATTCGCGCTCGCCACCGACGGCTTGCTGATCGGCACCGCCATCATGGCGACCATCTCGCTCTACCTCACCTTCCGCGATCCGAAGTGACGCGCGCTCACTGCGCTTCGCAGTACCCGTAGCTGCAGGCGGGCGCGGTCGTCGGGCATTCCGACGACGTCACGCACTTCTGGCAAGTGGTGGTGTTGGTCGCGACCAGGTCGTAGTAGCAGCCGCACGCGCCGATCGGTACGAACGGCATCGCGGGCCCCAGCTCCTGTACGCGCTTCACGCGCATCGCGCACTGTGGAACCGCGTGGCGCGACGCTTCGATCTTGACCAGATCCAGTCCCGCCGGCGCCGGCCGCGTCCCCGCGAGGTAGCCGATGACCTCGCCCGCCTTCGCGTTGGTCGGATATCCGGCCGTGTTGACCCGCGTGAAGAGGTGCAGCGGTCCCCAGATCGGGTACTGGCCGCTGCGCACGTTCGCCTTGTCGTTGGCGCTCTCGGTGGTGTCGGGGAACAGCGCGCAGGACTGCCCGAAGTTCTGGAACGCCAGCGCCTTCACCGTCGTGCGGTTTTCCTGCGCGACCTCCGCCGACAGGATCCCGATCGCCTGATCGGGGAAGTTGACCATACCGAGGCGCGTGACCAGATCGCCGCTCGACGTCGTGGCGGTGCCCTTCCACCGATCGGCGGGAACGCCGATCGCCGCCGCGATCATCGCCTGCGTCCCCGACAGCGCGTCGCGCCGGAAGATAGACGCCTCGTAGGTCCAGGGCGGCACCTGAACCTGGGCGTTCATGCCGAAACCGTAAACGTAGTACGCAGCCTCGGCGCTGATCGATTTCTCCGTCGACGATCGATGCGTCACGAACGTCATCGCCTGCACGGGGCCCAGCACGTCGGTCACGGAGGCCGGCAGGCCGCCCGGGAGCTGGAAGCAGGTGCTCGCGAACACGTCCGAGATCCCGACGTGGGCGATGACACCGTTCACCAGCGAGATGTCGCACTTCATCTCGACGCCGTTCGCGTCCCAGGTGCTGAGGCCGGTTCCCATCATGGGTGTGCCCGCCAGGATCGCGTCGACGCCTGTGCACGAGCCCTGGCCCATGTACACG
>DATMZL010001626.1:0-2964 GCA_035607075.1 Polyangia bacterium | reverse complement strand
TGTCCAGCTGCAGCTGTAGTGGCCGCCGCCCAGGTTGCTGCAGTTGGGCGGGCTGCCGCTCGACCAGTTCTGCCAGTAGTTCGTGGTCAGGGCGCTGTCGTCGGTGACGAGATCGCCCTCCAGATCCCCGCAACCCAGGAGTCCGAACGTGGCGGCCGTCGACGCAATCGCCAGAGCTTGAATCACCCTCATGTGCCCTCCTCGTGTGACGCCCGGGGGAACACGTACAAGAGCAATAAGCGCGCCTCGCGCGCCGCCGCGTGATTTCAACTCGTTGGCCAGGAACCGTAGGCGGGCGCGTTGTTCGCCAGTCAACGCCTGGGGACCGCCGGCGCCAGTTCGCTGGGAATCGTGTTGTCTGCGAATCCACAGCGCGTGCCGCGCGAGGTCACCCCAGGTGTAGTCTCGGAGCTCGGGCGGATCGCCAATGCCCAGCAATGGCAGCGTCGTGCTGGCCGCAAGGAGGGGACGTGAGCTCAAATACCGTCGCGATTCGGGTCGGGCGTTTGATGGAGATCTCCGTGCAAGAAGGCTTTCGCTCGGTCGAGGACGTCGAGCAACAGCGCGCCCGCATAACCGCCGCGCTCGACACGATACCGAAGGACCAGTTGGTCGTGATCGCCGCGGACTGGCGCCAATGCCAGCTGATGTCTCAGCCGGCCGCCAACGCCCTGGGTCTGATGATCGGCGACTTCAACGCCCGCATCGAGCGCAGCGCGATCCTTGGATCTCCGTCGTCGCCGGCCGCCGTCCTGCAGTTCCTGCGGGTCGTACGGGAGTCACGACATCCCGCCCGACGCGTTTACGAAGAGCGCGCCCCGATCCTGTCCTGGCTCGGCGAGTGCCTGACAGATGCGGAGGGCGCGCGCCTCATCGAGTTCATTCTTCCAGCACGCGATTCGGGTTGCTGAGTCGTCGCGCGCGCGATGGCGAGCGCATCGGCATCCGGATTTTCAGAAAATGCGGCCTGCTGAATGCTTGTCGCACGCGAATCGGAAGGTGGTACTTCACAGCCAGGGGCGGGGCACGCATCCGCTGCGGATGGAGTTCGGCCGCGGATGTCGCCTCGGGGAGGTGCACCCTGAGATCGCAGTCGTCTTCTCACCGCGTTTGCTCTTTCGTGGCGCCGGTCGCAGTCGCGCTCGTCGCCGCGGTCGATTGCTCCGTCGATCGCAGCGGCCTCGGCGGCGCAGGGGGCACGACGATGGTGGTCGGCTCCGGCGGCAGCGCGGGCGGCATGAGCGGCTCGAGCGGCGCGGCGGTTGGCGGCGACACGGGTGCCGCCGGCAGCAGCGTCGGCGGTCAGCCTGGCACTGAAGACGCCGCTGCGGGCCGGGGAGGCGCCGGTGGTTCGGGCGAGCCCCGCGACGGAAGTGAAGCGTCCGACGTACCGCCCGCAGCGATGGGGTGCGCGGACGGGACGCGTGAGGCTTTCGCGGATCCGACGCGCTTCCCGGCGATCGCGGGCTGCGCAGGGGGCTGGTCGGTTCCCGGGTTACTCACGGAGCGATCGCTGGCTCCCGGCTGCGCACGCGCCGCCGGTAACGACGGCAGCAACGCGACAGGGCTCGACTGCACCGTCGAGGATCTCTGCGCTGATGGATGGCATGTCTGCCGCGGCGCAAGCGAGCTCACGCAGATCGGCGTCACCTGCCAGGACTCCGGCATCGCGGCAGCCGGGACCGCTGGCGGCGGCGCGATGTTCTTCGCCACGCGCCAGCGCGGGACAGCGCCGACCGGCTGCTCCGTCGACGCAACGACGGGGAGCAACAATCTTCACGGCTGCGGAAACTTCGGGCGGGTCGAGGACCCCGGTTGCGCGCCCCCGCTCGATCGACAACTCGAGAACACGGTCTGCGCCGCCAATCCGCCATGGTCGTGCAACGACCCGACCAGCATCATGACGGAGGCGACCGTGGCGACGAAATTGGGATCTGCGCGGGGCGGCGTCCTCTGCTGCCGTGATTAAGGGCAGGTGCTCGGCACGGTGAAGTGCGGGCCGTCGTCGACGGCGGTGTTGTCGGTGCACGTGCTCGTCGGCACCAGCACCTTGACGGCGGCGTCCGTCCGGTTGCCGGCGAGATCCGTGACGTGCAGGGAGATGGTGTAGACGCGCCCGTTGCCGACGCCGCTGCGCTCGACGCGCAGCTGGGCGGAGCGACAATCCGAGCCGATCACCATGTCGTTCAGCGTGTTGCCGTCGCCGATGCCGTCCTCGGGCTCGTCGCTGGTGATCTGGGTGATCACGACGTCGGCGATGCCAAGACCGCCGCTGCAGCTGTCGGACACGGCCGAGACGAGGTCGGCGATCGCGAACGCTTGGTACTTGTGGTTGGGCGGCGCGAGAACAATCGGCGCGACGACCGTCATCGACGGCGGGATCGTGTCGTTGACGGTCACCATCCGGCTGGCCACGCCGGTGTTGCCCGACGGGTCGGTCGCGCTGTAGTTGACCGCGTAGCTACCGGGCGTGCCGGTATTCACCGCGCCACTCGCGATCACCGCGACGCTGCCGACGCAGCTGTCGGACGCCGTCGCGCCCGGATCGACGAACGGCGTCGCGCATTCGGCGGTCGCCGGGTTCGGGCCCAGCACAGTAACGACGGGCGCAGTGGTGTCGACGACGTGTACGGAGCGGACGACCGGAGTCGCCTGGCCGCCTGCCGCGTCCGCGGCGGTATAAGTAACCGCGTCATTGCCCACGCGGCTGACGTCGACGGTGCTGGACGTATTGACCGGAACGGCGCCCTGGCACATGTCGGCCGCGGTGGCGCCCGCGTCGGTGTACGGCGTCGCGCACTCGACGCTGGTGTCGAGCGGGCCGTTGGCGGTGATCACCGGCGGCGGGTTCGACACCTGGATCGCGACCGAGGCGCTGTTGTTCGGCGCGGGATTGGGATCGGCGGTCGTCGAGGTGACGCTGGCCGAGGCGACGATGCCGGCCGCATTCTGCTGGCGGCAGTC
>DATMZL010001502.1:0-3373 GCA_035607075.1 Polyangia bacterium | reverse complement strand
CCGCCGCCACCACCACTGCGGCCACCGCCACCGTAGCCGCCGCCACCACCGCCGTAGCCGCCACCGCCGTGCCGGCCACCGCCGCCACCGCCGCCACCGCGGCGATCCTCGGCCTCTTTCACGGCGACCTGACGTCCCTGGACGTCGCGGCCGTTGAGCTCCTCGATCGCCTTGCGGGCCTCGTCCTCGGTCGACATCTCGACGAAGCCGAAGCCGCGCGGCCGGCCGGTTTCACGGTCGGTGACGATCTTGGCATCGGTCACGGTGCCAAGGCCGCCGAACAGGTCGCGCAGGTCAAGCTCGGTGACCGCGTAGGGCAGATTTCCAACATAGAGTCTCGTTCCCATTGTTTCCTCGTTGCTGTGATTGATTACGACGGAGCTGCCGTCTGCAGAACCCAAACATTCCGGTCGCCGAAGTCGGGGCGGCCCGTAGCCGCGAGAGCAACGAAGACGAGACGTGAGAGAGTCGCCCGAATTAATAGCACGCCCCACCGCGGCGTGCCATCCGGGGGCCCCACCGAAGGGGACCTCATGCGGGCGCCGTCGTCGTCGGCAAGACCACCCGGAAGGTGGTCCCGCCGGCGGGCTCGCTCTCGAACGAGATCTGGCCGCCCAGCGCGGTGACGATCCCCCGGCAGATTGAAAGGCCCAGACCCGTCCCCTGTCCGACCGGCTTGGTCGTGAAAAACGGCTGGAAGATGCGTTCTTGGACCTCGACCGGGATGCCGACCCCCGTGTCCTCGACGCGTACAATCGCAGCGCCCTGTCCGGGCAGCTCGCGCACGTCTACCCGGATCTCGTTCTGGTTGGCCTTGCCCTCGGGGATCGCCTGTGCGGCATTGAGCAGAAGGTTCACGAACAGCTGCTCTATGCGGTCGCGATCGCCGCGCACATAGACGTCCTGGTCGAGGTCGCAGATGAGCCGGGCGCGGTGTCGGATCTGGTTCTCCGTCAGGGCCAGCGCCGTCTGCAGGGCATCGCGAAGCGCCACCATGCTGAACCGGTCCTGGTGCTGACCGGGCGATACCATCTGCACCTGTTTCACGAGCCGGCGAATCCGCTCGGCGCCGTCCAGCGCCTCGCCGACGATCTCCGCCAGCTCGCGCGTCGCCGGGTCGCCCGATGCCGGCAGCCGCTCCGCGAGCGTTTGTAGGTTGGCGATCACGTACGTGAGGGGGTTATTGATCTCGTGCGCGATGCCGGATGCGAGGGTCCCGAGCGCCGCCATCCGATCGGCCGCCGCCAGCCGATTCCTGGTCGCGCGGCGGACGACGATGTTCAGCTGCCGCAGCAAGTCGGGGAAGTCGATCGGCTTGCGCACGTAAGCGTCGGCGGCGATGGCCTGCGCCTTGGCGCTCAGGTCGGCCGACATGGCGAGCAATGGAATCGTGCCGATCATCGGGTCCGATCGTTGCGCGACCCGGAACTCCCAGCCGTCCATCACGGGCATCATCAGGTCGAGAAGAATCACGTCGGGCGGCGTGCCCTGGCGCAACTCGTCCAGCGCCTCGGCGCCATTGTTGACGGCGGTCACCGCGTAGCCTTCGTCGGACAGCATTTCGGCCAGGGCGGTTCGGATGCTGACGTCGTCCTCCACGAGCAGCAGTCGGATTTCCCCGGACAGCCGCACCTCGCGCCCCGCCAGCTCCACCCGCATCGTCGAGAGTTCCGCCACGGTCAAGCAACGTAAGGCGCGAGCCTGAGCTCGCAAGGCCTACCCCCGAGCGGCGCGGTCAGGGCGATCGCAATAATAGACACTATGTCTTTTATAATTGACGAGCTTCGGGCGGTCCGGCTACCGTCCGGTGCATGGCGATTCCGTCGAACGGGTCCTCGAGGCCGAAGCTGTTCACCGTGACGTGGGCGTGGGTGGTCGCGCTGTGCGTGGGTGCCGGCGCGTGCAAGGACCCGAATCCGACGTTCGTGTTCGATGCGGCAACCGACGCTGCGAAGGAAGGCGGCGGCGATGGAAACGCGCAGAACGACGGGGCGGGCGCGGGTGGCAGCGACGGTGGGAGCGCCGGAGCGACCGGCAGCGCTGGAACTGGCGGCGGCGCCGGAACGGGCGGTGGCGCGGCGGGCGGCGGTGGAGCCGGCGCGAGCGGCAGCGCCGGAACGGGAGGCGGGGCGGGCGGTGTCGGCGGTCGCGGCGGCGGGGGACAGGCCGGCGCGGGCAGCGGCGGGGCCGGCGGGACAAGCGGTTCGGCCGGGGCAGGAGGTGCGTCGTGATTCATTATACAAGACACGCCGTCTTCTTGGGCATCCTGGCGCTCGCGGCGGTGGCGCGCGCCCAGACCCCGCCGGCGGAGGCAACGCCGGGTGGGGCATCTCCTACACCGGCTCCTGGCACCGATCCGTCCGCCGCTCCGGCCGTCCCGCCGGAGGTCCAGCCCGTCCCGGCGGCACCCGTCTCGCCGCCGCCCGATGCCGCGCGTCTCGACGAGATCGAGCAGCTCGCCCGGATCGCGGCGCGCAAACACGAGCTGCTCGAAGAACAAGCTGAGAAGCGCGCCAAGGAGGCGCCCAGGCTCAGTATCGACGACAAGGGGTTCGCGCTCGCGCTGCCGGACAAGTCGTTCGTGTTGAGGATCCGCGCGCTGGTCCAGGCTGACGGGCGGTTCTTCGCGAACAGCGACACGCTGCAGGCGAACGATACGTTTCTGATTCGAAAGTTCCGTCCCGCGCTCGAGGGGACGCTGTTCTCGATCGCCGATTTTCGCTTCGTCACGGAGTTCGCGGGCACGCCGCAGATCCTCGACGCCTACGTCGATCTGCACCCGCGCGAATGGCTACGCCTGCGCGTCGGAAAAATGAAGGCGCCCGTCGGGCTCGAGCGCCTGCAGAGCGACGCGGACTTACCGATGCTGGAGCGCGCGCTGGACCAGAACCTGTCCAGCCAGCGCGACGTCGGCGCGCAGCTGTGGGGAGACGTGGCGGGCGGCATCGTCCAGTACACGATCGGGATCTTCAACGGCGCCGGCGACACGACCGGCGCCGACACCGATCTGAATCACGCGAAGGACATCCAGGGGCGTCTCTTCTTCCAGCCGTTCAAGGCGACCGAGGGGTTGAGCGAGCTCGGCAACCTGGGCGTCGGGATCGCAGTCGGAACCGGAAATCGCAAGGGACGGCTGCCGACCGCCGTGAACGGGTTGCCGATCCCGTCGGTGGCGGCGCAGACGGGCCTGTCGCCGTTTCGCACGTCGGGCCAGAACACGTTCTTCCAGTACCTGGCGCCGGCGACGGATACGACCGGCGCGGCGACCGTGTTTGCGCACGAGCGCGCCACGCGGATCAACCCGCAGCTCTACTACTACCGCGGACCGCTCGGCTTGCTCGCGGAGTACCTCTGGCTGAAGCAGGGCGTCCAG
>DATMZL010001597.1:0-5252 GCA_035607075.1 Polyangia bacterium | reverse complement strand
CGTCCGCAACGTGTTCGTGACGCGCTCCAGCCTGCTCGGCCTGTCGCAGCCGGTGCGGGTGAAGACGCTGCCCGGGCGCGGCGGCACGATCGCCGACCTCTGGTTCGCGGACAACCTGACGGTGGACTGGAACGTGACAGCCATCGAGCTGACGACGAAGTACACGGCGTCGACGATTCCGCCCCACGACACCAGCCTGCTCCCCACGCTCGCCGGCATCACGCTCCGCGGCGTCACCGGATCCGGAACCGGTCCGGTCTACACGATCACCGGCCCGCTCAGCGGCCTCGCCTTCGACAGCGTGACGCTGACCGGAAGCGCCGGGACGTGCACGCAGGCGCCCGGCACGACGCTGGCCCGGACGACGCTATCCGGCGTGCCCAACAGCGCGACCACACTGCCGTGTAACTGAAATGGCCAAACGCTTGCCGAACCGCCCGGTCCGGCGCAGGCTTCGGTCGTCATGAGGTCGTTTTTGATCCATTGGCTCTTCACGGGTGTCGCGCTCGCCGTCGCCACGCACTTTGTTCCGGGCATCGTGGTCAGCTCGACGGCCGCGCTGGTGTTCGGTGCGCTGGTGCTCGGTCTCGTCAACGCGATCGTGCGGCCGGTGCTGGTGGTGCTGACGCTGCCGATCACGGTCGTGACGATTGGGCTCTTCTACTTGATCGTGAACGGCGTCGCCTTCGCGCTGGCGGCGGGGTTGGTCCCTGGGTTCGCTGTCGCGTCGTTCGGGGCGGCCATCGTCGGGGCACTGGCGGTCAGCTTCGTCTCGTTCCTGCTGAACTGGTTGCTCCGCCCGACGCCCTCGTCCTCCGACGGAGGGCGGGCCGCCCCGGGCGTGTAAACTTAGGAGCCGGATGTTTCGCTCGCTGCCGATCGTCGCGACGGCGTTGCTGATGGCGGCGTCCGCGGCGCGCGCCGACGATACCCGCCGGCCCGTCGACGACGACTGGCCCGTGCAATCGACGGGTCCGCTCGCCGTCGACGGCGGCCTCGTGCTCGCGCTGCCGGCGACCTGGCAGACGGGCCTCTCCAGTGGTGTCGGCGCGGGCGTGACGTACGGCCGGCGCTTCGCTTGGGGCGTACGCGGGTCCTGGTCGGGCGCCACGGAGTCCTCGCTGGTATGGACGGTTTCGCACGACGACTTCCGCCTGCGCGGCGTCGCGGCGCTTCAGCAGCCGGTCGGGCGCGGCGTTCTGGCGTTGCGCCTCGGGTTGGGTCCGACGTTCGTCTACGAGCACCGAACCCGGAACCAGGGCGCGCGCGCCGGACTGACGGGATCCGATCTCGAAACGTCGGCGCTGGCCACCTTTCCGGGCGCAGATCTCGAGGCGGTCGTCACGCTGCACGTCGTGGGGCGCTGGTCGCTCACGCTGGGCGGCGGACCGACGGCCATCGTCGCGGACGGGGCGCTCCACGGCGGGTGGACAGCGCAGCTCGGCGCGGGGTGGCAGCCGTGAGACGAGTCGCCGTCTCGTTCCTTGCGGTGTTGCTCGTCGCCGGGTGCGGGAAGCTCGAAGGGTTCGGCGGTGTCGCGCCGCCGCTGGCGTCGTTCAACGTCGTGCTCCACGGGGATCTCGCGCCGCTGCGTCCGGCCGGCGTCGCCGACGTTCACGCGTTGCGCGTCGGGCTCGTCTGGGGCGCGCAATGGCTGACCGAGCCGTTCTGCGTGCTGCCCGCCGAGTCCACCGACGTGACCGCCGTGATCGACGCCGGCTGCCGCGATCCGTTCGGCTTCGTGCCGGCCGCCGTGTCGGTCAGCGTTCCCATCGACGTCGAGGTGCCGACGACGTTGACGCTGGTGCAGCTGCCGGCCGCGGATGTGATGGTGGGGGACGTGACGTCGCGGATCGCGTTCGGCAGCCTGGTCGTCTTCGACGATCGCGACGACTCGGGCACGCTGGAGCTGTCCTTCCCGCAACGCGCGCCGTCGGGGGGAGGCGGCGGGCGAGATCGTCCGCCGCCCGGCATGCCGCAATCGGCCGACATCATCTACGGCGCGAGCTTCTTTACGATGACCGCGCCCGATCAGCGCGTCGCCTACCGCGAGGGTGCGTTCGACTCCGCGAGCGCGTTCTACCCGCGCGCCGGTTGCGAGCCGCCGCCGCGGCCCGGGTTCTCCGTGCTCGGCGCGGCTGGCTTCTCGGCGGCGACCGCGCTGGCGTCGGTTCTTGCCGGGACGCTGCCGCCCGAGGATCCGTCCAAGTGTTCGGAGGCGGCGCCGGCTGACGCCACGATCGAGATCGCGGCGCAGGCGCCGGCGGACGTGCAAGAGGTGGGGTGCGACGAGCGCACGGATGACAGCAGCGTTCGCTACCGCGAGCCGCCAGCCAGCTCGCCCGACCTGGCGAACCGGGTGGTGGCGTGCGCGCACCTGCCGACATTCGACACCGGAGCCGGCAGCCCGGCGTCGGATCTCATTCAGGTCGTCGTCTCGGGGCACCCCTTCGATCGGTGCAAAGGACTGACGCACTACACGCTGCGCGGGTGCCGCGAAGACGTGAACTGTCCGATCCCCGATTGGGACTTCACGGCCAGCCCGCCCGCGTGGTGGCCGCAATGCGGGCTGTGACGGGCGTCAGCCGCGTCGCCCATCGCCGCTGGACGCCGGCAGCGGTGTTGTTGCTCGCGCTGGTGGCGGCGTCGTCGCCCACGTTCGCGAAGGACGACGAGGGTCCGCCGCGCTTCTCGCTGCCGACCGAGAGCGATCGCGACGCCTGGCTGCGCGCCGGTTTTCGGCTGAGCCTCGGCGCCGTCTACGGGCGCCTCGCCGGACTCGAGGGCGCGCCCAGTGGACGATTGCTCGGAGCGACGGTGCGCCTCGGCCTGCGGCTCGACGCCGGCTGGTCGGTGCTCGCGTCGTTTCAATACGCGAGCGCCTCGGCGCCGGGCGGCCTGTCGGGGCTCCGTTTCGCGGGCACGATCGATCCGACCTGGCACGCCACGCGGCACCTCGCGCTGGCGCTCGGCCTCGGCTTCGGCGGCATCGTCGAGGGGCGCACGGGCAGGCCCGACGTCGCCCCGCTGCCCGACACGATCGAGACGTCGTACACGTTCCCCAGCCCTTCGCCGCCGCTGCCGAGTTGTAGCGGCGTCGGCGCGACGGCGCTGGCGCGCGCCGAGTGGACGATCATCCTCGGCCCGCGCACGGCGACGAACCTGGGCGTCGAGGCGGTCGGCCAGTGGACGGGCTGCGTGGCGGATACCGGGCGCGTCGAGCCCGACACCGGGCAAGCGATTGTACGGCGCCAGTACTGGCCGCACGTCGGCGCCGTCGGCACATGGAGCTTCACGTGGCGTTGAGGCGCGGTGCGCTCGCGGCGGCGACCTTCGCGCTGCTCGCGCAGCGCGCGCGCGCCGCCGAGGCACCGCCTGCGCTCGACGCGGGCGCGCCGGCACCCGACGCGGGGGCGCGCGACGCGAGCGCCGCCGACGGCGCCGTGGATGCCGGTACGCGGGCGCCCGACGCGGGCGCCGACGCACGCGCCGTCTTCGAGCCGCCGCGCGCGCTCAGCGACACGCAGGTCGCGTATCCCGCCGATGCGCCCCCGATTCACGAGCCCGTCCTGGTGACGGTCAACCTGCTCGTCGACACGACGGGCACGGTCACGAAGGTCGACCTCCTGACGCCACCCGCGCCGCCCTTCGACGCAGCGGTGATGACGGCGGCGCGCGCCTTTCGATTCGACCCGGGTCGCTACGGCGGCAAGCCCGTGTCCGTCCGGATCACGTTCACGCAGCGGTTTCTACCCCGCGCCCGTCCACCGGCACCCGCCGCGCCGGGCGCTGCACCCGCGGGCCCCGCAGGCCCCGCGCTCACCGCGACGCTGCGCGGGCGTCTCGTCGAGCTCGGCACGCGCCACCCGATCGCGTCGGCCACGGTCACGGCGATCGTCGGCGACCAGGACTACACGACGGAATCCGACGCCGACGGCCGCTTTCGCTTGCCGCTGCCGCCCGGCCCCGCGCGCGTCTCGGTCTTCGCCGCGGATCACAACACGTTCGTCCAGCGCGAGACGCTGGCGGCCCAGCAGGAGGTGGCGGTGACGTACCTCGTCGAGCGCGAGCGATACAACCGGTACGAGACCGTCGTGGTCGCCCAGCGTCACCGCGAGGAGGTCTCGCGCATCACGCTGCGCGGCGACGAGATCCAGAAGGTGCCGGGCACGTTCGGGGATCCCTTCCGCGTGATCCAGACGCTGCCCGGCGTGTCGTCGGTCGTGTCGCTGCTTCCGTTTCCGATCGTGCGCGGCGCCAGCCCCAGCGCGACCGGCTTCCTCCTCGACGGGACGCGCGTCCCGCTGCTCTTCCACCTTCTGTCCGGCCCCAGCGTCGTTCATCCGGAGTTCATCGACGAGATCCAATTTTTCCCCGGCGGCGCGCCCGCGCCGTACGGCGGCTACGTGGGCGGCATCGTCGACGGCCGCACGCGGCGCGCGCACCCCGACGAGCGCTTGCTCGACTTCGACGTCAACCTGCTTCAGGCGGGCGGCTTCTTCCGCGAGCCGCTCCCCCTGCTCGGCGCGACCGTGACCGCGGCGGGCCGCTACGGCTATCCGGGATTCCTGCTCGGCCTCGCCACGTCGGAGGTCTCGCTGTCGTACTGGGATTACCAGCTGCGGCTCGACGGCGGCACCGCGGTCAACGGTTGGACGGTCTTCGTGTTCGGCGCGCGCGACGAGCTGGACACGCCGGCGCCGACGGCGATGGCGAACGATCCCAACCCGCCGCTCGAGCCTTCGCTGATCCTCGGCTTTCATCGCGTCGACCTTCGCCTTCACCTCACGCAAGGCCGGCTCGAGGAGACGTATCGCGCCGTGCTGGGCTACGACCGGACGTTCAGCAACGGCACCGACTTCTGGGTGTGGACGGCCGAGCCGTCGATCGCCGCGACGTGGACGCGCAACCCCGCGCTGCGCGTCGCCGCCGGTGTGAGCGGCACGTTCCGCGATCTGGAGCAGGGCGCGGGGGCTCTGTCGACGGCCAACCCGTTCTCCTCGCTCACGTCGTCGCTCGGGACGATCTACGTCGCGTCGTCGTACCTGGAGACGATCTGGCGGCCGACGCCCGTCGTGCTGGTGCGGCCCGGCGTTCGCGCCGACGTCTATTCCGACGCGACGGCGACCAAGGCCGCCGTCGATCCGCGCCTGACGCTGCGCTACCGCCTCTTCGAGCGAGATCTGCCCGACCGTCCCGCCGCCAGCGACGATCGCGCCGTGTGGTTGAAGGCCAGCGCGGGTATCTACCAC
>DATMZL010000862.1:0-3815 GCA_035607075.1 Polyangia bacterium | reverse complement strand
CGAACGCCACGACCGCAACCAATACCCCGAGCCTCATGGACGATTCGTAGGCCGATCCGCAGACCGTCGCAAGTCTCGCCGCAACGACCGCGCCATCTTGCCGGGCGGGGCATGTGGCCGTGACGTTGGAGGATTTTCTGCCTCCGAGCAGCCGCGAACGGGACATCCACAGGTTGAATGTGGTCCTCGCTTCGCGTCGTTCCGCTCGCGTCATGCCTCTTCTGGTTCGCCGCCGCGTGCGCGCCGAACGGCGGTTCGTCCAACGGCACCGGTATGGCCGGTAACGCCGGCGGCGCGTCCGGTTCCGGGAACGCCACCGCCGGGACAGGCGGCAGCGCGACGGCCGGAACGGGAAGCAGCGCGACCGCGGGGTCGGGCGGCAGCGCGGCGGCGGGGACCGGCGGCGACGCGGCGGCGGGCGCGGGCGGTACGACGGGGACCGGCGGCGGCGCTGCGGGTCGGGGCGGCTCGACGGGCGCGGCCGGTCGCGGCGGCACGACGGGCATGGGCGGTACGACAGGCGCCGCGGGGCGAGGGGGCACCACGGGCGCTGGTGGCGCCGCGAACGGCGACGATTACGTCAGCAACGTGCAGGTGACGGTTCACGCGACGACGAAGACGATCCTGGTCGTCACGTGGACGCAGGTGAAGACCGCCGACATGGTGTCGCTGGAGTTCTCGTTCGCGGGCAGCGACACGATGAAGTCGCGCGCCGTGGCGGGGGCGACAGGCGCGCATCGCGACGTCGTGCTGGGCGTTCCCGGTTCGACCGCGGTCACGTTGCGCATCGTGAACCGCGTCGGGACCACGGACTACAAGACGAAGGACTACACGGGGACGACCGGCGCGATCCCGTCGGGCATGCCGAAGCCGATGATCCTCGCCTACGATGCGACGCGCGCGTCGCCCGAACGATACATGTTCGGCTCCGTCGAGGATTCGTTGGGCGGTTGCACCGACGGCACCTGCTACTACCACTACACGTTCTGGCTCTACATCATGGACCGCCAGGGCCGGATGGTGTGGTACGCCGCCGACGCGGCGAGCAACGTGATCTCGGCGTTTCCGCGCGTCGCCCGCGACGGCGAATACATCGTTTACGAGAAGCGGCCCGCGAACGGCGGCACGGCGGCGACGGTCGTGAAGATGTCTCTCGACGGGCAGTATTCACAGACGATCCAGACGCCCAGCCTGTCCGACTGCTTCGACGTCACGGCCGACGGCAGCATCCTCTACGACACCAGCGCCGAGCTGCGCGAGATCACGAAGGCCGGCACGATGCGCACGATCTGGAGCTGCCGCACCGCCTTCGGCGCCTCGTACAACTGCTACACGAACACGGTCAACTGGAACCCGGCCGACGACACGATCATGATGTCGTTCCCGGATCCGAACACGGTCATCCAGATCGACCGCAAGACGGGCGCCATCGTCGGCCAGTACGGCGAGAAGGCGGGCAGTTACGCGTTCAACCCGTCGACCTGGCAGTTCGGCTTTCAGCACTTCCCGAACATCACGTCGGCGGGCACGCTGCTGGTGTCGTCGCACATGCCCGGCTTCGGGATGCACGAGACGCCCGCCGGCGCGAACCAGCACGCGTTCATGGAGTTCACGATCGATCGCACGAACAAGCAGCTGGTCGAGAAGTGGATCTACGTCGGCGCCGAGTGGCCGCGGGCCAAGGGGATGGCGATTCGCCTCGCCAACGGCAACACGCTGGCGAACTTCGGCGAGGGCGGCGTCATCCGCGAGATCACGCCCGACAAGACGACCGTCTTTCACGTGAAGTTCGACGTCGCGACCGGCAGCGACTTCTTCAACAAGATGGTCAACAACAACGTCTACCTCGACGATCTGTACGCGTTGAACGGCACCGGGCCGAAGTAGTTCGCCGGCGGGCCATATCTCCAGGGCTCAAGAGCGGAGCGTGCCTTCCAGGGAGGGCAGACAGATGGTGAACGTCGTTCCCTCTCCCTTCTTGCTCGCGACCTCGATGCACCCGCCGAGGCGCCGGATGATCCCAAACACGGTGGAAAGCCCGAGTCCGGTGCCTTTGTCGACGTCCTTGGTCGTGAAGAAAGGTTCGAAGATCCGGGCAGTCGTTTCGTCGTCCATTCCGGATCCCGTGTCGCGAACGGTGAGCTTGACGTACGAGCCCTGGGCGACGCTGTGGGCATCGGCGACCTCCTGGTTGAGGACCGCCGGCTCGGTCTTCATCGTCAGCGTCCCGCCCCCGGGCATGGCGTCGCGCGCGTTGCTGGCGAGGTTCAGCAGCACCTGTTCGAGCTCGACGAAGTCGCTCAAGATGACCGCGTGGGGCGCGCCGGCCTCGATCTCTAGATGGATCCCGTCACCGACCATCGGCTTCAACAAGACGGCTGCGTCTCGCAGGGCCGCGTCCAGGTTGATCGGTACGAGCGGCGGCTCTCGCTCCTGCTTGCGCGCAAAGACCATCAGCTGATCGATGAGACCTGCGCCTCGCTTGCCCGTCTCCCGCGCCCGACGGATCGCCTCGTTCGCGTGTGCGCGGTCGTCGCTCGTCTCCGCGATGTCCACGAAAAGCAGCAGCGCCTGCAGCATGTTGCGCAGGTTGTGGGCCACGCCGCTCGCCAGCGTTCCGATCGCCTCCATCTTCTGCGCCTGCCGCAGCTCCAGCTCCAGCTTGCGTTCGACCGTGATATCCCGTACGACGCCGACGAAACGGTCGACCTGACCGTCGGACCCGAGCACCGGGAAGGCGCGGCTGTGCACCCAGCGGGTCGCTCCGTCGGGCCGCTTGATCCGATAGATCTCGCTGACCGCCGCTCCTGCTCGCATCCGCACCCACGCGGTCGCGACCCGATCTCGATCCGCGACGTCCACGGTCTCCAGCCAGGCAGACTCTCTTCCGATCAGCGCCGAAGCGGGGCGGCCCCAGATGCGCTTGTAGGCGGGACTGACATAGGAGATGAGGCCGTGCCGATCGCGCACGTAGAAGACGTCCTCGATCCGTTCGGCGATCTCACGGAAATGCGCCTCGCTCTCCTGCAGGTGCTCCTCGGCTCTCTTCAGCGCCGAGATGTCGATGAGGGCCGTGTACCAGGTAGCGCCTGGCCCGGTCGCGCCTTTCGAACCGAAAGCGCGGACCGAATCGATGTGGACCGGGAACGTCGCGCCGTCGGCGCGACGGATTCCGACGTCGCAGCCCGCGGTGGGTTGCTCCGCGAGCACGTCGAGCCGGTGCAGGTAGAACGCGTCTGCGTCGTGGCGGTTCATGAAGCCAGAAAGCGCGCGGCCCAGCAGGCCGGCGCGGTCCACGCCCAGCAGCGTTGCGGCGGTCGGATTCGCCGCCAGGATCTTCCCGTCGCCGGCCAGCGTCAGGTAGGCGAAGGGTGCCTGGTCGTAAAGGATGCGGAAGCGGTCGCGGCTTTCCTCCAGCTCTCGCTGCGCCTGGCGGAGCTCCTCGTTCTGCAGCTCGAGCTCGACCTGGTGGACCTGCAACTCGTGCAGCAAGTTCGCGCCGTCGACCGCCTGCGCGGTAGCGGCCACCGACGCGTCGGCCGCAAGCCGCGCCTCGGCTTGTCGCCGCTGATCCTGAGCCCGCTCTGCGCTCCAGCTCTCGCCCATCGGACCGCTCCACTGCGTACGAAGGCCGAGAAGAAAAGCTAGCAATCGTCATTCCACCAAGCACAGTAGCGTTCGGAACGCAGACGGGTGAACCGCCGGCATGGAGCACGAAAACCCTGCAGTCCGAAGGTTTGTCGTGCAGAAGCTGCGCGGTATTGCGGCTCAGCGGTGCCGCGCAGGCGGCGTTATCATGCGGCCGTGGGCGATCG
>DATMZL010000670.1:0-2180 GCA_035607075.1 Polyangia bacterium | reverse complement strand
CATGCTCGTCTGCTCGGGCGCGGCGCCGTCGTGCACGGACAGCGGGACCAACGTCGTGGCCGGGACGTCGTGCGGTACGGACATGGTCTGCAACGGCAGCGGCATGTGCGGCGCCTGCGTTCAGGGCATGGACTGCGTCGTACCGGGCAAGCCGTGTCGCAAGGGGACGATCGCGTGCAACACCGGCACGCCCGTCTGCATCGAATCGGGCGACGTCGCTCCGGGCACCGTCTGCGGCGCGAACATGGTCTGCCAAGGGGGGAACTGCGCCGCCTGCTCGGCCGGTGCGGCTTGCGTGCCGGCGAACCCGTGCCACGCCGGCATCACCGTCTGCGCGCCGAGCATCGCGTGCACCGACACGGGCAACGTGCTGGCCACCGGGGCCTCGTGCGGGACCGACAAGGTCTGCAACGCCGGGACGTGCGTGTCGTGCGCGGCGGGCTCCAGCTGCCAGCCGCCAAACGCCTGCAAGACGGGCGTGGTGACGTGCGCGACCGGAGCGCCTGTCTGCAGCGAGTCGGGCAACCGCCCGAACGGCACGATGTGCGGCACGAACATGGTCTGCTCGAACGGCAGCTGCGCGACTGACTGCCCGCCGAACTCCCCCTGCACGCCGGCGAATCCGTGCCACACGGGAACGCTCAACTGTTCGACCGGCACGCCGACCTGCGCGGACAGCGGCATGAGTCAGCCTGACGGCACGATGTGCGGCATGAACCTCGTCTGCAAGACGGGGATGTGCGTGTCGTGCACGGCGGGACAGGCCTGCCAGCCGACCAACCCGTGCAGGACGGGCGTGGTGTCGTGCGCGACGGGTGCGCCGGTCTGCATGGAGAACGGCAACAAGGGCGCGGGCGCGCAGTGCGGGCCGCCGCAGTCGTGCTCGGGCGGCGTGGTGACGATGCAGGGCGCGTGCACCGCGACCGGAACGTGCAACGCCACCATGATGCAGTGCCCGAGCGGTTGCAACGCGACCGGCACCGACTGCGCCACCTGCCCGAACGGTCAGACCAGCTGCCCGATGGGCTGCCGCGATCTCACGCGCGATCCCACGAACTGCGGCGGGTGCGGCACGGTCTGTCCGTCGCCCGACGAGAAGACGGGCATCGCGACGTGCGTGAGCTCGAGCTGCGGGATCCTGTGCAACCCTGGCTTCGTCGAGTGCTCGCCCGCGTCGCTGGCGATCTGCCAGCCGACCGTGTGGGAGTTCGAGGACATGTCGATCGAGGGCTTCCGGGTCGTCACGACGCCGACGGCGGCGGCCAAGCTGGGCTACTCGAGCCTGGTCGCCCACAGCGGCAAGTTCTCGCTGGGCGCGGTGATCCGGGCGACCGGGACCGGCCTCTCGCGCGGCTATCAGATCGGCCCGCCGTTCTGCGGCGACAAGGGGCTCATCCCCGGCAAGGGCGCGGTCGTGAGCGCCTGGATGTACATCGAGCCGACCGACGTGAAGGAGACGTTCGGCCAGGCTTCGTACTGGGGCATTCGCATCACGACCGAGAGCGGCGAGACCCTCGTGAAGGGCGCTCCACGCGGATACAACTCGTGGTTCCTGGTATCCGTCCCCGTCCCGGCGGGCGACGCGCGCCTGATGAACTTCGTTCTCGAAGGCGTGTTCGCGCCCGAAGACACCCGGCTGCCGACCGACTGGACCGGCAACGTCTACTTCGACGACATCACGATCACGGTTCCTTGAGGCGGCGCGGCATTCGTTAACAGCCTTCACCAAGGCGGCGGTTTTGGTAAAGTCGGGGCGTGTTGGCCCCGCGCCGTTTGTCTTCGCGCGCGTTCGTGCTGTTGATCGTCGCCGGTTGTGGCGGCGGCGGCGCGGGAAGCGGGAAGGGTGGCGGCGGCGGCGCGGGCGGTAGCCCCGGAAGCGCCGGCACGATCGGCGCCGGGGGTGCGGCGGGCGTGACAGGCGTCGTCGGAGCGGGCGCTGCGGGCGCGGCTGGAACGATGGGCGCCGCGGACACAAACAGCACCGCTGGAACGACCGGCGGCGCGGGGCCGACGGGCAGCGCAGGTACGACCGGAGGCGCCGGCGGCACGGGCACCGGCGGGCGCGGAGGGACGACCGGAATCGCGGGCAGCGGCGGCAGCGCGGGCGCTGGCGGCAATGCCGGGCGCGGTGGGACGACGGGCGCGGCCGGGACCGGCGGTGGCGCGGGCGGCGGCGGGCG
>DATMZL010001567.1:0-2078 GCA_035607075.1 Polyangia bacterium | reverse complement strand
ATTCGCTGTCGTCGCTCTCGGCGAGGTCGTGCAGGGGCGTGCGGCCGCCGCCTGGTACCGGCGCGCCGGCGTCCGCGGCCAGCAGCGCGAACAAGACACCCGTTTGAAGAATAGCCACACACCCTCGCTTCGCTCGGGAGTGCTAATCGCTCGTGAAAAACAGAAAGGCGCCCACGCCGCCCAGCAAGACGGCGCCGCCGTAGCCGCCGATGGCGAAGTTGCGGGCCTGCTGGACGTCTTCGTAGCGCGACGAGCACCCGGTCGGGCCGCCGACGTTGCCGTTGCCGTATGTGCAGCCCGCGCCGTTGAAGTCGGACGCGCGCGAATTCCGGATCAGGTGGAAGGCGATTCCGGCCGCCAGCGACGCGACGCCCGCTGCCGCCATGCCGGCGCCCAGCTTGCGGCGGGCGCTCCAGCCGCCCCCGCTCGCCGGCGCGACGATCTCGCCGCCTGCGGGACCAACGTCGCGTGGCGGTGGCGTATCCACGTGCACCGGCGGGCGTTCATTCGCCGCTACCTGCGGCGTCACCTGGCCCGCGGACCGGATCGGGACGAGCACGACCTGCTCGCGCGCGAGGCCGCCCGCCGGAATGATCACGGTGCGCAGCATCGGCAGATGGTCGGGCGCGCGCACTTCGAGCGCGACGCTCCCGGCCGGGACACGCAGCGGCGCGGCCAGCGGCAGCGTGCCGGAGGGCGCGCCGTTGATCGCCACCTCGGCGCCGGCGGTGCCACCCGACAGCTGCAACGATCCGAGGTGCGACTGGATGTCGGCGAGCGCCTGCTTGAAGAGGCGCATGTTGCGCGCGACCCACGGCTCCTGGTCGTGGCGCATCGCTTCGATCAGGTGCGCTTCCGCGTCCGCCCAGTGTCCCAGCGCCTGCTCGGCCAGCGAGACCTGCGCCAGCGCGCGTCCGCTCTTCGACAGCTCGTGGGCGCGCCGGAATTCAGCCAGCGCCGCCTCGTCGTCTCCCTTCTCGCGCAGCTCGAGCCCGTGCTTGATCAGCGCCTCGTCGTCGGCAGCCGACGCGGCCCCTCGCGCGAGGAGCATCGCAACGCCGACGACGATGAGCGAGAGCGCGCAGCGGTTCATCTACTTGATGATCAGGGCGTTGTTCGCCCCGCGCTTGGGTGAGTCCGCCGATTCGGCGCCGGCACGAACCGTTTTCTTGTGGTGGGTGCGGCGCGCGGGCGTGACCGCGACGGCGGGCGGTGGGGCCGGGGCGATCGCGGGTTGCGTGGCCGGCGCCGCGGTCGGAACGGGCGCGCCCGCAGGAGCGGCGCGCTCACCGATCGCTGCCGGCGCCGCGGCCGGGACCACCGGCGGTGGATTCGCCGCCGCGACGGCGGGCGCAGGTGTGGCGGCGTTCGTGGGCGATGCGGTCGACGCGACGGGCGGGGACAGTCTGTCCTTCACGACCCAGCCGCCCGCGGCCAACGCCACGACGGCCGCCGCCGCCAGCACGGCCGTCCGGCGCCTGCGGCGCGTGCGGCCGCCGCCGCCGACCGCGCTCAGCTCGGCAGCCGCCTCGCGGAACGTCGTGGTCGCGGGCGGATCGGGCGGGCGCGCGGACATCGGCCGCGCCGCCGGCAGCACAGCGCCGGTGCCGGTGCGATCGCCCCCGCCGTGAAGGAAAACATCGCGGAGCGTGACGCGCGCCTTCTCGCCGGCGTGGGGCAACAGCGCGCGGCCCGCCTCCATCAGCGTGGGAAATCGCGCGCCCGCATCCAGCGCGAGCATCTGCAGCAGAATCGACTCGATCGCGATCGGCAGATCGGGTCGGACCTGTCGCGGCGCCCTGAAGATGCCGTTCGCGATGTTGTGCAGCACCTCCAGCGCGTGGTCGCCGTCGTGCGCGCGCCGCCCTGTTACCGCCTCGTATAGGATCGGGTCTAGTGGGTGTTGGTCGCTGTGTCCGTCGATTTTTTTTGTGTCGCGCGTCTGTTCGGACGACATGTACACAACCGTGCCGAGCACGGTCAACGTCCCTGTGAGCGGGCCGCCCTGCGCGTCGCCGATCAGCTTCGAGATGCCGAAGTCCAGCACCTTGGGGACCAGTTCGCCCCAGGGCGTGCGC
>DATMZL010000885.1:0-2127 GCA_035607075.1 Polyangia bacterium | reverse complement strand
CATCCTGGCCATCACGCAGGCGATCTGCGAGCACCGCGCGCGCGCAGGCATCACCGGGCCGCTGTTCCTCGGCGCGGATACGCACGCGGCGTCGGCGCCCGCGCTGCGCACGGCGCTGGAGGTGCTGGCCGCCAACGGCGTCGACACGCACGTCCAGGCCGACGGTCAGTACACGCCGACGCCCGCGCTGTCGCGCGCGATCATCGCGTTCAACGCCGCGTCCGGCGCGAACCGCGCGGCGCTCGCCGACGGCATCGTCATCACGCCGTCGCACAACCCACCTCGCGACGGCGGCTTCAAGTACAACCCGCCGCACGGCGGCCCGGCCGACAGCGACATCACGAACGCCGTCGAGGCGCGCGCGAACGAGTTGCTCGCCGATCCCGTCAGCATCCCCCGCATTCCGTACAAAGACGCGCGCAAGGCATCCAGCGTCCACGTCTTCGACTTCCTCACCCCCTACGTCGAGGATCTTCCGAAGGTCGTCGACGTCGACGCGATCGCGCGCGCCCGCGTCAAGCTGGGGGCCGACCCGATGGGCGGCGCCAGCGTGCAGTACTGGACCCGCATCGCCGAGCGCTTCCGGCTGGACCTGGAGGTCGTCAACAAGAACGTCGACGCGCGCTTCGCGTTCATGACGCTGGACCACGACGGCAAGATCCGGATGGACTGCTCCAGCCCGTACGCGATGGCGGGGTTGCTGGCGCTGCGCGATCGCTTCGCCGTGGCGTTCGGGAACGACACGGACGCCGATCGCCACGGCATCGTGACGCCGGCGGGCCTCATGAACCCGAACCACTACCTCGCCGTCGCCATCGAGTACCTCTTCACGCACCGCGACGGCTGGCCCGCGCGCGCCGCCGTGGGCAAGACGCTGGTGTCGAGCACGCTGATCGATCGCGTCGCGGGCGCGCTCGGCCGCGAGGTGCGCGAGGTCCCGGTCGGCTTCAAGTGGTTCGTCCCCGGCCTGGTCGACGGCAGCCTCGGCTTCGGCGGCGAGGAGAGCGCTGGCGCCAGCTTCCTCTGCCGCGACGGCACGACATGGACCACCGACAAGGACGGCATCATCCTGGACCTGCTCGCCGGCGAGATCACCGCGGTGACGGGCAAGGACCCGGGCGTCCATTACGAACGGCTGCGCGAGAAATTCGGCACCTCGTACTACACGCGCGTCGACGCGCCCGCGACGCCGGCCGAGAAGACCGCGCTGGGCAAGCTGTCGCCCGAGGCCGTCACCGCGACGACAATGGCCGGCGACACGATCATCGCGAGATTGACGAAGGCCCCCGGCAACGGCGCGTCGATCGGCGGCCTCAAGGTCGCCAGCGCCAACGGCTGGTTCGCCGCCCGCCCGTCGGGCACGGAGAACGTCTACAAGATCTACGCCGAGAGTATGGTCAGCGCCGACCACCTGGCGTCGATCCTGGGCGAGGCGCGCGAGATCGTGGCGCGCGCGCTGGCCTAGCTCGACGCCGATTAGCCGGAGCGCCGCCACGAGTCGGCTGTGAGCTTTTCCAGGGCTGCGGTGTACGGCGTCTGGTCGCCCGCGGTGCGTTCGACGAACTTGCTTGCGTTCGTCGCCCACGATGCGTCAATAGCACTGCGCTCGAGAGCTGGCTCTCGAGGACCCCAAACGCCGGAGGAGCGAAATCGATGAGACGACTGAGCCTGGCCGCTGTGTTGTTGTCCACGGGATGTTTGTTGACTGCTGGTTGTGGATCCGACTCGAGCAACAACGGCGCTGGAGGAACCGGCGGCTACGCCGGATCGTCCGGCGGCGCGGCGGGTGCGGCCGGTAAAGGAGGCACGGGCGGGGCGGGCACCGGCGGCAGCGGCGGTGGTGGGACGGGCGGCGGCGCGGGCTCGATCGGCGGTGGAGGCGGCACCGGTGGCGGCGGCGGCGCGACCGGCGGCTCGAGCGGCGGCGGCGGCGCGGGCGGCCGCGGCGGCGGTGCGGGCGGCGGTGGGACGGGCGGTCAGGCCGGTACGGGCGGCGCCGCCGGCGGCACCGGTGGCGCAGCGGGTACGGGCGGGCGGGGTGGAACGGGCGGGCAGGCGGGATCGGGCGGAACAGGCGGTGTGGCTGGAACCGGCGGCGGCGCCGGCAGCGGCGGTGCGACCGGCGGC
>DATMZL010001526.1:0-2532 GCA_035607075.1 Polyangia bacterium | reverse complement strand
CGATGCCGGCACGACGGGCGCGGGCGGCGCCTCCGGGCGCGGAGGCATGGCGGGCTCCGTCGCGGGCGCCGGCGGTCGCGGCGGCACGACGGGCAGCGCGGGCCGCGGCGGGACGACCGGAAGCGCGGGCAGCGCCGGCAGCACTGGAACGACGGGCGGCGCGGGGACCACGGGTGGTGCGGGCACCACCGGAACGGCCGGGACCACGGGCAGCGGCGGCGGTAAGGGCGACGTCTGCGCGCGCTGGAAGGCGGACCGCGCGGATCTGAGCGAAGGCACATGGACGGGCGACGCGGCGTCGTGCACAGCCGGCGACATGGGCGCGACTGCCCGCGCGAATGCGCTGCGCCTCGTGAACCTGTATCGCTGGCTGGCCGAGCTGCCGCCGGTCGTCACCGATCCGACGAAGGACATGCAGGACCAGCAGTGCGCGCTGATGATGCGCGCCAACAACATGATCTCTCACACGCCGGACTCGTCGTGGCTCTGCTACACGGCGGACGGCACGACCGCCGCCGGCAGCTCGAACGTATCGAGCGGACGCGCGGTCAGCTCCGTCGACGGGTACATGATCGACCCCGGCAACCCGACGACGATCGGCCACCGCCGCTGGGTCCTGTCGAACTCGCTGGGCCCGATCGGCATCGGCGGAACGGATCGCGCGTCGTGCATGTGGACGCTGACCGGCACCGGCAAGGCCGGCAAGCCGTGGATGGCGTGGCCCGCCGCCGGCCAGATCCCTCTGCAGGCGGTGTCGCCGCGCGGGACCACCGTCGACTCGACCGGGTGGTCGGTCCAGAGCGACAACATCAACCTCGCGAACGCCCAGGTGACCGTGACCGTCGACGGCGTCGACCAGCCCGTGACCGTCACGCAGCTGGGCGCCAACTACGGTTCACGCTACGCGATCCGCTTCAACCCGACGGGCTGGATCACGCAGGCCGGGAAGACGTATGCGGTCGCTGTCACCAACATCCCGACAGCGATCAATTACAGCGTCCAGATCGTCGACTGTCCCTGACCGGCGCTAAAGCGCGGCACCGCGTCTATCGAGATCCTTCCGGTGTCGTCGTACGTCGGGAGGCCGCATGCCTAAAGTCCCCAGGATCCTCGCAGGTTTGCTTGTATTGAACGTGACCGCGGCCGGCGTCGGCGCGGGGTGTGGAACGACGCCGCCCGTCGCCGCGCCCGGATTGAACCTCCGCAAGGTCGTCATCTACCGCAACGGCATCGGCTACTTCGAACGCGGCGGCCGCGTGGAATCGGACCGCGTGCAGTTCAAGGTGCGGAAGGACGAGGTCGGCGACTTCCTGGCGACGCTCGCGGTCCTCGAACGCGGCGGCAGCTCCGTTCGCGCAGCGTCGTTTCCGCTGGAGGTCGACAAGGACGATCCGCCGCCTTCGCCGGCGCCGCAGCCGACGCGCGCGGGCGGCGCGGCGGTGCCGGCCGGCGGTGAGGCGAGCGACCTGCGCCGCGTGATCATGTCGCTGGACGGAAAGGAGCACGACCTTCAGGTCGGCTACATCGCGCAGACGCCGGTTTGGCGTCCGTCGTACCGCATCGTCGTGGACAGCACGGGCGCCAGCCTGCAGACGTGGGGCATCGTCCAGAACCTCTCGGGCGAGGACTGGACGAACGTGTCGCTGTCGCTGGTCGCGGAGGCGCCGCTCGCGTTTCACGCCGAGCTCGCGACGCCGGTGATCCCGACCCGACCGACGGTCACCGACGGCGGCGAGGTGATCGCGGTCGTCCCGCACAGCGAAACGTCGCTGGCGGAGGCGCCGCCGGCCCCGCCGCCCCCACCCGCGTCCATGGCGGCGCCGGCGCCGTCCGTGGCAGCCAAGCCTTCGCGTCAGGCGAGGGCGAAGAAAGGATATCGCGGGCCCGGCGGCGGCGGCGAGGTGGACGACGAGCTGATGCTGAGCCTGCGCGACAGCGAAGGCGCCGCGCTGGCCGTCGGCGGCAGTGGCGAAGGCGGCGTGTATTCGCGGCAGACCCGCAACCTCGCCGCGCTGGCCGCCGTCGGCGTTCAGTCGGGTACCACGCGCTACGACTTGCCTGCCGTCGTCACGATTCCCGACAAGAGCGCGACGATGGTGATGCTGCTCGATCAGCACGTGCCCGGCGAGATCCTCGCGCTGTTCGCGCCCGACGGCGGCGTGCCCGACTCGTCGTCGCACCCGTTCCGCGTCGCGCGCTTCACCAACAAGACGGGCGGGCTGCTCGAACGCGGGCCGCTCGCGATCTTCTCGGACGGCTCGTTCGTGGGGCAGGGGATGACCGATCCGCTGCCCGAGGGCGGCACCGCGACGGTTCCGTTCGCGATCGATCGGCGGGTCGCCATCGACGTCACGCGCGAGAGCCGCGAGGAAGGCGCGCGCCTGTTTCACATCGAGGCGGGGACGCTGACCATCGCGCGCGACAGCGTGTCGCTGACGAAGTACCGCATGAAAAACGGCGCCGACAGCGCCGCCAAGGTGATGCTGAAGCACCAGCGCATCGGTGGCGCGCGCATGAACGGCTTCCCGTCAG
>DATMZL010000612.1:0-3502 GCA_035607075.1 Polyangia bacterium | reverse complement strand
GCGTGAACTCCGCCTTCTGCACGCGGATCAGCGACTCCATGTCGTCGGCCGCCTCGAAAGGCAGCTTCTCCGTCACCATCCGGTAGAGCGCCGAGCCCACCGAGAATATGTCGGAGCGCCGATCGATCGTCGTCCCCAGCGCCTGCTCGGGAGACATGTACGCGACCTTGCCCTTGATGACGCCGGCGGCGGTCTGCTCGCGCTTGCGCTGCGCCTTGGCGATGCCGAAGTCCGTCAGCTTCACCTCGCCCTGGTCGCTGATGAGGACGTTGTTCGGGCTGATGTCGCGGTGGACGATGCCCAGCGGCTTGCCGTCGCGCGCCTTCGCGTGCGCGTACGAAAGCGCGCGGCAGACGCAGGCGACGACGTACAGGCTGAGCGCCGCCGGCCAGACGATCCCGGCCGCGAAGGCGCGCTGGAGGATGCGTTCCAGATCCCAGCCGTCGACCAGCTCGAGAGCCAAGAAATAGCGCCCGCCCGCGACGCCCAGGTCCAGAACCTGCGCGATGTTGCTGTGCTGGAGGCTCATGGAAATATGGGCCTCGTCGAGCATCATGTTGCGGAACTGCGGATCGGCCGAATACGGCGTCAGGATCCGCTTGAGGACGATCAGCTTCTCGAACCCCTCGGCGCCGTGCTGGGTCGCGAGGAAAATCTCGGCCATCCCGCCGTCGGCGACCTTGCCTAAGATTGTGTAGCGGCCGTGGGAGGCCATGCGCGTCGGTTAGGGTATCATCCCCCGACCGCCGAATGGCGACTGACCGCTTCGGAATCGACGACAGCTACCACGACGCGCGGGGCGCGCGCCACGAGACGTCGCGCGAAACGCGCGCCGCGCTCCAAGCTGCCATGGGTGTGGCGCCCGAGACCGCGGCGCCGCCGCTGGACGAGCCGGACGCCGTGCGGGTGCTGCTGCCCGGCAGCGACCGGACGTTCGAAGGCGGCGGCGACCTGGTGCTGGAGGACGGCAGCTCGCACCCGATCGACGGCGCGCTGCCTGAGACGCTGCCGTTCGGCTACCACCGGCTTTACCCGCGCGGCGGCGGCGAGACGTTGCTCGTCGTCAGCCCCAGCCGCTGCTTCCTGCCCGACGATCTGCGCACGTGGGGGTTCGCCGCCCAGCTGTACGCGGCGCGGTCGCGCGACAGCTGGGGGATCGGCGACCTGGCGGATCTGGCGCGGCTCGGCCGCTGGACGAAGGGCCTGGGCGGCGGCGTGCTGATGGTGAATCCGCTGACGGCGCCGACGCCGGTCGCACCGATCGAGCCGAGCCCGTATTACCCGTCGAGCCGGCGCTACCGCAATCCGCTGTTCCTGCGCATCGAGGAGCTGCCCGGGTGGGACGCGCTACCGCGCGACGCGCGGGCCCGCCTGACGAACGCCGCGACCGCGCTGAACCACGACCGGCACATCGACCGCGACGCGATTTTCCGGCTGAAGCAGGAGGCGCTGGAATTGCTGTTCGCGCGTTTCGGCGGCGAGCAGGGCTTCGACTGGTTCTGCGCGGGCGAGGGCCAGGCGCTGACCGACTTCGCGACGTACTGCGCGCTGGCCGAACGGCAGGGTAAGGATTGGCGCCAGTGGCCGGAAGGCTTCCGGCGGCCCGACAGCGCCGACGTCGCGCGCTTCCGCGCCGCCGAGGCGGGGCGCGTGCGCTTCCACGCCTGGACGCAATGGTTGATCGACGCGCAGCTCGCGCGCGCGTCGAAGGAGATCGGCGTCGTCCACGATCTGCCGATCGGGCTGGACGTCGCGGGCGCCGACGCGTGGTGCTGGCAGGACATGATGGCGCGCGACGTGTCGGTCGGCGCGCCCGCCGACGAGTTCAACGCCAACGGCCAGGACTGGGGCCTGACGCCGTTCATCCCGGGGCGGCTGCGGGCGGCGCACTACCGGCCCTTCATCGAGACGATCCGCGCGATGCTGCGCCACGCGGGCGGCCTGCGCATCGACCACGTGATGGGGCTGTTCCGGCTGTTCTGGATCCCGCGGGCGCTGGGCGCGACGCGCGGCGCGTACGTGCGCACGCGCGCCGACGAGCTGCTGGCGATCGTGGCGCTGGAGAGCCAGCGCGCGGAGGCGTTCATCATCGGCGAGGACCTGGGGACGGTCGAGGCGGGCGTGCGCGAGCGCCTGGCCGAGCAGCGGATGCTATCGTACCGGCTGCTGTACTTCGAGCCGTCACCGCCGCAGGACTTTCCCGAGCTGGCTCTGTCGAGCGTGACGACGCACGACCTGCCGACGATCGCGGGGCTGTGGACGGGCGCGGATCTGGAGGCGCTGAAACGGATCGGCCAGCAGCCGAACGAGGAAGGAACGAAGGGCCTGCGCGACAAGCTGCGCGGGCTCGGCGATCTGCGGGACGACGCGCCAGTGGAGGAGGCGATCGAGTCCACGCATCGCGCGCTGGCGCGGGCGCCGTCGCGCGTCTTGCTGGCGACGCTGGACGATGCGGTCGCCGTTCCCGAACGGCCCAACGTCCCCGGTACCGTCCGCGAATGGCCGAACTGGTCGCTCGCGCTGCCGCAGACGATCGAGGAGATCGAGACGATGGACCTACCGCGGCGGCTCGCGGGCGTCCTCAAGCGCTGACGTCGCCGTCAGTGGCGCAGAATGCGGCAGCCGAGCTGCGCCGCCATCGACTGGATGACCGGGAGGCACGCGTCCTCGTGCTCTCCGCTGTGGAAGCCGAAGAAGATGTTGTCCTCCCAAAGCGTGCAGCTGATCCCGTCTTCGACATGGTAGTCGAAGCATTTCCCCCGCCGCATCAATTCCCAGTGCTCATCGATCATGGCCTTCGGCCAGCCGAACCGGGCGCCCGCCGCGACGATCTCGGGAATGTCCGTCTCGCTCCGGCTGACGCCCGGTAGCCCTTCGAGGATCGCCTTCGCGGCGTCGTACGGGAACGGCGCCTCGTCGGTCGGCGGAATGATGCGGATCGCGCTCACGGCTTCGACTTGGAACCCTCGCCCGAACGGCGATCGTAACGTAGATACGCCTCGCGCAGTGGCTTTTCGTCGACGCTGCCGGGCGTCAGCCTCAGCGACGCGATGTGAGCCCGCAGCCATTTCGCGAGATCACTGCCCGGCGCGCACCAGCGGCTGTCCTTTCCACCGACGAGAAAGCCCGAGACCATCCAGGTCCGCGCGTCCGCGCCGCGTGCGATCAACTTCATCTGCAGGCTGCGGCGACTCTGTTCCTTGACGAAGACCACCGTCACGAAGACCGCCTCGGTCGCATCGACGAGCTTCACGGATTCGATCGTCGGCGTCCCGGACGGCTGCAGGCGAGGATCCTTCTTGGCCCCGGCGATGACGTCGGTAGCGACGTCTCGCAAGCTGCCCATCGCGGCCGGCAACTGCTCCAGCACCAGCCCGGCTTGCAAGGGCGCGCCGGTATCGTCCTGCACGGGGATACGGAGGCCGTCGCCTTGCCGGAACAGCAGCATGTTCGGCCTGAGCCCATCCATGTTCCGCCAGGCTTTCGGGACCGCGAGCGACGC
>DATMZL010000808.1:0-4061 GCA_035607075.1 Polyangia bacterium | reverse complement strand
TACTGCTACGCGATCGGGTTGAACGCCGGACAGGCGCGCCGCCTCCGCGTTCGACCCGATCGCGTAGCAGTACCGCCCGAACGTCGTCCGGTGCATGACAAACGCGACGATCGCGACGGCGCCGAGCGCGAACCAGAATGGCATCGGCACCCCCAAACCGACGCCCTCGCCGAGAAACCTGAACGTGGGGAACTTTCCCTGGAAGCCGATCTCCGCGCCGCCGGTCAGCACCTCGGCGACACCGCGCAACAGCAGCATCGATCCCAGCGTGACGACGAACGGCTGCACACCGATGCGCGAGATCACCGCGCCCTGCGCGAACCCGATCGCGATGGCCAGCGCGATCGCGAGGATCACGGCGGTGACGATGCCGAAGCCCTGCATCATCGTCAGGTAGCTGGTCGTCACCGAGATGAGGCAGATGATCGATCCCACCGACAGGTCGATGCCGCCCGCGATGATCACCATCGCCTCGCCCGCCGCGAACAACGAGATCAGCGAGATGTGCCGGATGTTGTTGCGCAGGTTGTCGCCGGTGAGAAAGCTGCTCGGGTTGAGAGCAGCGGTGATGATCGCCAGCGCGATCATCACGCCCAGCATCGTCAGTTCCTTTTTGAACGCTTTCATCGCTCTTCGTGCTCTTTCTACATTGCTACGTCGCCACTCGCGTTGTCACGCGGCCAGCTTCAGGATGTTCGCGTCGGTCAGCTCTTCACGGGCCAGCTCGCCGGCGATGGCGCCTCGGCTGAGCACGAGCGCCCGGTGGCAGAGGGCCGCGATCTCGTCGGCCTCGGAGCTGGAGACGATGACGCCGCGGCCCTCGGCGGCCAGCTTGCGCACGACCTCGTGCACGTCGCGCTTGGCTTTGATATCGAGACCGCGCGTCGGCTCGTCGAGCAGCAGCACGGTCGGTGACATCGCCATCCACTTCGACAGGACGATCTTCTGCTGGTTGCCGCCCGACAGCGTCGACGCGGGCGCGCCGCCGCGGAAGTTGAACTGCTTCATGTAGGGCGCCGCGATCGCGTGCTCGTCCTTCAGCAGGACGCCGCTCAGCGACGGCAGCGCCAGGTTGCGCTCGATCAGCATGTCCAGGATCAGCCCCTGCGAGCCGCGCTCCTCGGGAACCAGCGCCAGGCCCGCGCGGATCGCCGCCTGCGCCGAGTCGAGTGTGACCGGCTGGCCCTTCACCTTCACGATCAGATTGTCGGGTCGGCGCCCCGGCCGACCGCCGAAGAGGCCCATCAGCACGCTGGTGCGGCCGGCGCCGACCAGACCGGCGAGGCCCAGGATCTCGCCCGCGTGCAGATCGAACGACAGCCGACCGCGCACCTCCAGCACCACGTCCGGCTTCACGGGCGGCGGCGCCTCCATGTCCGTCGAGTAGACGCCGCCCGCGCCGGCGAGGAACTCGACCAGGCTCTCGCGGGTCTGGCTGCTCGTCGACACCTCGGCGACCTTCTGGCCGTCGCGCAGGCAGACGATGCGATCGGTGATCTCCAGAACCTCGGCCAGGCGATGCGAGATGTAGACCATCCCCAACCCCTGCTTGCGCAGATCACGCAGCAGATCGAACAGCCGGGCCGCGTCGCTCTCCGTCAGCGTCGCGGTCGGCTCGTCGAGCAGCAGCACCTTCGCGTTCAACGACAGCGCGCGCGCGATCTCCACGCGCTGCTTCTGCCCCGGCGACAACGACCCCAGCGTCGTGTGCACGTCGATGCCGCCGCCCACGCGCTCCAGCGCCTGCGACGCCAGACGGTAGAGCGCGCCGCGATCGATGATGCCGTAGCGGTGCGGCTCGTGCCCCAGCATCACGTTGGCGCCGACGTCCAGGTCGACCGCCTGGATCAGCTCCTGCCGCACGAGCGACACGCCCAGGCGGATCGCGTCCGCCGGGCTCTGCGGCGTCTGGCCGCCCATGCTGACGGTTCCCTCGTCGGGCAGATACGCGCCCGCCGAGATCTTCATCAGCGTCGATTTCCCGGCGCCGTTTCCGCCGACGAGACCGACGATTTCACCAGGGGCGACCGAGAAGTCGACCCCTTGAAGCGCCTTGACCCCGCCGAAGGATTTCTTGATCCCTCGCAGTTCGAGCATTACTTCTGCAACTCTTTGAGCTTCGTCCAGAACGCGGTCAGGTTCTCCTTCGAGATCGTGTCGATGCCCGGGTTCACGTTGGCCGGCACCTGCTTGCCGTCCTTGATGTCCTTGAGCAGCTTCATCGACTGGTAGCCGAACTCGAACGGCTTCTGGACGATGGTCGCGTAGATCAGGCCGTCCTCGACCGCCTTCAGCGTCTCCTCGTCCTCGTCGAACGCGACGATCGCCGGCTTCTCTTTGCGCGACGACGCGCGAATCGCGCCCGCGATCGACGGACCGTTGTACGACCAGAGGCCGATCGTCAGCACCAGGTCGGGATAGCGCGCGAGCGCGTCCTCGACGTTCTTCTTCGCCTTCGCGCGGTCGGTGCCGTCGAGGAACACGGGCAGCAGCTCGAGGCCGGTCGGCTTCAGGATCTCCTCGACGCCGGCGCGGCGCTCGATCGCGTTCTGCATGTCGATGCGTCCGACGAACAGCGCCACCTTGCCTTTGCGCTTGTCGCCCAGCGCCTTCAGCGCGGCGGTCCCGGCGGCGCGTCCCGCCTCGGTGTTGTTGGTGCCGACGTACGAGATGCGCTTCGACTTGGGCGCGTCGGAGTCGTGGCAGATGACCGGCATCTTCTCGGCGACGCGATCCAGGAGCGGCGTCATCGAATCCGGGTTGACCGGCGACACCGCCATGCCCTGAAAGCCGCGCACCATCACGTCTTCGAGGTAGCGCTGCTGCTCGGCGAGCTCGCCCTTCAGCGGGCGAAGAACCTCCGCCTTGATGCCGAGATCTTTCTCCGCCTTCTCGACGCCCTTCTTGGCGATGTTCCAGAACCCGGCCGAATTGTTGGTCACGAAGGCGAACGTGTACTGCCCGCCTGCCGCCGGCGCGGAACCGCCGCCGCTCGCACTCTCACCTGACTTCTTGCAGCTTCCGAAACCGATCGTGGCGATCGCGGCAAACGCGATCAGACCACGGCGCATGATCATCGTCGTCATCGTCTCCCCTGTCTGGGCTGTATTCCCGGTCGGAAGCTTTTCTATCACTTCCAGAGGCTTTTCTATCACTTCCGCGAGGCGGCAAGCGCAGCTCGCCACGCGTCTAACACGCGCATGTTGCCGAGCGTGTCGGCCCAGGTCATCGCCGGCCAGGCTGGCTCGACCGCAGGGAGCGAGTCGGCGACAAGCTCAGCCTCGATGGCGTACGTCGCCAGCTCGGTCTTGATGTTGACCGTCTCGGGTTCCTTGCCGTCGCGGTGGATGGTGTAGCTCGTCTCCAGGCACTGCCGCTTGCTCTGCGGGATCCACGGATCGGGCATGACCAGCTTGCCCTCGTCACCGAACACGACGCCGTAAGTGCCCGCGTCATGAAAAACGGCCGCCGTTACCGTGGCCGTCATTCCCGATTTGAACGTGAGCAAAGCGGTCGCGGTCTCGTCGGCGCCGTGCGGTCCGATGACGCCGTTGGCCGCGAACGCTGTCGGCTCGGCAAACGGCGCGCCCTCGACGATGCCCGCGATGAGGCGCGCGAACGACGTGACGTAGCCGCCGACGTCGAGGATGCCGCCGCCGCCCAGCGACGTCGCGAACAGCCGCCCTTCCGGATCGCGCGGCACGCGGAACGCGAAGTCGGCGCGCACGTGGCGGATCTTTCCGATGACGCCCTCCTGCAGCCGCTTCACCACCTCGCGCATCAGCGGGTGGCCGCGGTACATGTAGCCTTCCATCAGGAAGACGCCCTTCTTGCGGGCGGCTTCGATCACCTTCGCCGACGACTCGGCGTCGAGCGCGATCGGCTTCTCGCACAGGACCGGCTTGCCGGCCGCGATCGCGGCCATCGCCATCTTCTCGTGGAAGGGGTGCGGCGTCCCGATGTAGACCGCCTCGACCGCCTTGTCCGCGAGCAGCTCGTCGAGCGACGCCGCCGTCGACGGGATCTTCCATTTGTCCGCGAACGCCTTCGACAGCTCGGGC
>DATMZL010001021.1:0-2380 GCA_035607075.1 Polyangia bacterium | reverse complement strand
TGGATCAGTCGTCCGCGCAGCGACGCACCCGCGTCCGCCGTCTGCAGCGTCGCCACGATGGTCGCCGCGCCGTAGTACTTCCGCATGTTGTCGATGTAGACGGGCAGCGATTCCGCCTGCGGTACGTCGGGCCGCACCAGCGACCCCGACGCGACCTCGATCTTGATCAGCTCGCCCGCGACGGTGCGCGGGATGACGACCGGCACGTTCTCCGTGTATTCGGGGCCGGCGTACGGCCGCAGCGTCACCCGCAGCGGCACGGTGTCGCCGGCGTGCACTTCCTGCTGGCCGGGCAGCGACACGCCGATGATCTCGGCCACGTCGCGCCGGTACTCGACGCGCACGTCGACGTCGACGCGGTCGAGCACGATCGGCTCGAAGGGGTTGAACATCAGCTCGCCCATCGCGCGCAGCCCGCGCGACATCGACAACGCCCGGCTGGATACGCCCTCGGGCGAGAAGATCTGATCGCGCAGCTCCAGCGGCTGGTAACCCTTGACCCCGACCTTCGACGTCACGGTGACGACCATGTCGGTGACGTCGGGCTCGGCGTCAGCGATCGCGTTGCTGACGACCATCGACGTCAGCATCGGCGTCAGCCGGCGGTTGCGCGCCACCTCGGCGTGAAAGCGGCGCGGCTCGACGCCCGGGCCGCTGACGCGCACGTCGACGGGCAGCATCGTGCTGCGCGAATCGAGATCGCCGATGATGCACGACTGACGGTCCTGCACCAGCGTTCCGACCTCGTTCAGCGGCGACGACATCTTGAACGACTGCGCCAGGCTCGGGAGAAAAGCGTGAATCTGTGCGTCGACGAGCGGCAGGTAGACCTCGCCGATGCCGAACAGCGGGTGACCGAACGCCAGCACGCTGCGGCCGTCGACGTACGTGACGGTGCCTGTCGCGACCGTGCTCATGTCGCCGCGGACCAGCTCGACACCGATCGCCGATCCCGGCTCGACGCGGCCCGCCGCCGGCGGCCCGAGCTTGCGCCCGCCGCCCGCCTGCAACGGCACCAGGCCTGTCGGCGCCAGCTGTTCGCCCAGCTCGGCGACCGTCCGCGCCGTGAAGCCCGAGACCGAAAGCGGAACCGACGCACGCAACAGACGCGGCTCGCCCGCCGCCATCGTCGGCGCGACCGGCGGCAGCCCAAGGCCCCGCGCCAGCGCCGCGGGCCCATCACTTCCATGGCGCGGGCCCAGCGACGCGTGCGGGACGCTGCCCGCGTCGCTCGCGCGCACGGTCTTCGGCGCCGTGTCGGGCGCCGACCAGCCCTCGGCGAGAACTTCCTTGCCCGATCGCCGCGGACGCTGCCGCTCGGCGAGCATCGACTCGATCGGCGTCACGCCGCCCAGCGGCTCCTTCGCGAAGCTCCACGCGTACGCGATCGCGCCCACCAGCTTGCCGTCGATGTAGACCGGGCTGCCGCTCATTCCGGAGACGATGCCGCTGTGCTCGACGCGCGGGTCCTCGGCGCGAATCAGGATCACGTCCTGCTTGGGGAGGAAGTTCCGCAGCACCGACACGACGCGAACTTTGAACGGCTCCGGCTTGGTGCCCTGGAAAACCGTCCGCGCCTCGCCGACCATGCCGGCCTTCACCTCCGACAGCGGCAGGATCGCGGGCGGCGGTCCCGAAGGCACGATCGCGCGGAGGCGCACGCCGCGACCACCTGAAGATGCGGACGCGGCCGCCGACGCAGGCGCCGCCCGCGACGTCCCCGCCACAAGAAGCAAACCAAGCGCCGTGAGAACGGAAAATCCAGCGCGCCGCACGAAGCCTTGAGCGTAGGGGATGGGTCGTATGTCGTCAAACGCGCTGCGCGGCTTCGGTCCGAAAACAACGGGTGGGCGGAGGTCGCACACTTGCTTGACACGGATACGCGGGACTGCCCATCATCGGACGTATGAAGTGGTTCCTGTCCCTTATTGCCGCCGGCGGCCTCGTCGCGATCATCGCGACCTCTAGCTGCGGCCCCCAGAAGACGTTCTGCCCTTCGAATCCAGAATTCAGCTGCTTCAACGCGGACGGCAACGCGGTCGGCGGTGCGGGTGGGAGCCTCGGGAAGTGTGAAGGCGGCTCCGTCATCATCTGCTCGGATCCTGCCCAGACGGTGGTCTGCAAGCAGGAAGACTGCCCCGCCGCGCAGTAGTCAGGTCGGTCGCATCGGTTAGAATTGGCGGCGTGAAGCGCTTCAAGGCCGTCGTCATCGGCGGCACCGGGTACGGCGGCGCCGAGCTCATCAGGCGCCTGCTCATCCATCCCGACGTCGAGCTCGTCCGTGTCGTCGCCGTCGACCACGTGGGCGAGCCGCTGGATGCCGTGCACCCGCCGCTGACCGGCCGCAGCCCGCTGCGCTTCGAGAACGTGCCGCCCGAGG
>DATMZL010001393.1:0-8101 GCA_035607075.1 Polyangia bacterium | reverse complement strand
CGGAAACGAGGTCACGTACTTGATCTTCAGATCGGGGAACGACGAGACCATCTGGATTTTCACGTCCGGGAAGGAGTCGGTCATTTTTCACTTGCCGCATTTGTCGGGAAACGAGTCGACGACCTGCACCTTGAGGTCGGGGAACGAGTCGACGATCTTGAACTTGCCGAAGAGTTTCTTGCCCTTCAGCGTGCAGTCGGGGCCGACCTTGCCGCCGGAGCCGACGGCGGACGGCAGCGTGCCCGAGGGGTTCGACGAGAAGAACGGAACGAACGCGAGCAGGATGATCAGGCGTTTGAGCATGCAGGCACGATAACGTCTTCCCGCGCGCGCGCAAAATGCCCGCCGGGCGGTGTTATGCTCGAGGCCTATTTTTTAAGGAGGCGTGATGGCGTCGCTTGGGAGGTTGCCGGCGGCTTTGCTGCTGGTCGCGATCGGGATCGGATGCGGCACGCGCCCGCTGGATCGGCATGACCCGGGTGGCACGACGACCGGCGCGGCCGGCAGCGTCGCTGCTGACGCCGGCGTTGCAACCGATGTCCGCCCTGATCTGATCCCGATCCCGATCGTCCCGGTCCCGGATGGTCGTTGCGGTAACGGCGTCCTCGATCCCGGCGAACAGTGCGACGACGGCAACCGCACGCCGGGAGACGGTTGCACCCGTCTCTGTCAGGTCGAATGCGGCTCGACCTGCGGGTCGTGCAGCTGGCCGGGTTCGTGCAACCTCACGCCCGTCTGCGGCGACGGCGTGCTGGCGCCGTCCGAGCTTTGCGACGATGGCAACAACGTCGGCGGCGACGGCTGCGCCAACAACTGTTCGGCGATCGAGACCGGGTGGCGCTGTCCGATCGCGGGGCGGCGCTGCGTTCCGATCTGCGGCGACGGCGTCGTCGTCGGCGCCGAACGGTGCGACGACGGCAACGCGGTCGCAGGCGACGGCTGCTCAGACATCTGCCTGGTCGAGCCCGCCAGCGGCGACCACTGCGGCAACGGCGTCATCGACGGCGCCGAGGAGTGCGACGACGGAGCGAACCACCCCGACGCCGGCTACGGCGGGTGCGGCACCGACTGCCGGTTCGGCGGGTTCTGCGGAGACGGCGTCGTGAACGGCCCCGAACAGTGCGACCTCGGTACGGGGTTCAACACCACGGTCTACGGGAACTTCGTAGGCTGCGCGCCCGGCTGCTTCTGGCCGCACATCTGCGGCGACGGCATCGTCGACGATGTCGAGGGTGAGCAGTGCGACCTGGGCGCTAACAACGGAATCCCCGACGCCGCCTGCTCGGCCAGCTGCCAGATCAGGACGCCCTGACGGTCGTCGTTCTACGAAACGCAGAACGCGATCCGATCCCCTCGCCCCGCGTTCCGATCCCCTCGCCCCGCGAAGCGGGGAGAGGATTAGGGTGAGGGGCCGCCCTGCCCTGGCCTGACCGATGCACACGCCAGCGGCCGCCATGTTCCGAACCCTCTTCCCGCTCGAGACCGCCGCCAGCTTCACCCTCCGCCTCTTCGCCGGCGGTATCGCCGTCTTCGCGCTGGCCGCGATCGCGGCGCTGCTGCTACGCCGCCGCCGGCTCGCAAAGATCGCCGCCGCCGGCGCGCTGGTGGTCGCCGCTGGCTGGGGCTTCCTTCACGCGACCAAGCCGGCCTGGCTGCGCGCCGCGCTCGCGTCGCCGGTGCCGGTCCCGCGCAGCGACTTCGGCGGCTGGACGGCGCGCGCGCCCGGCCTGGAGACCGGCGACATCGAGCTGACGATCGACGGGCGCTGGATCGATCACATCGCGCTCTGCCGGCTGGACCCGCGCCTTTACCGTTTCACGGTTCACTGGGACGGGACGGCGCGCCTCGTCGAGGACTGGCAGCGGGAGCTCGGCGCCACGCTCGTCATCAACGGCAGCTACTTCCTTCCCGACGGATCGCCGCAGACGCCGCTGCGCATGGACGGCCGCGCCGCCGGCCCGGCGCGCTACACGTCGATCCACGGCGGCTTCGTCGCCGGCGACGACGTCGCGATCCTCGACCTGAAAGGAAAGGACGTGCTGGCGGCGATCGCGCCGTTCCCGGAGGCGATGGTGTCGTACCCGCTGTTGCTCGATCAAACGGGCGAGGTGCGTGCGCCGGCGACGCGCGACTGGCTGGCCAGCCGCACGTTCATCGCGCTGGACGGCGAGGGGCGCGTCGTCGTCGGGACCACGCGGAGCGGCTTCTTCACGCTGCGTCGCCTAAACGAGTACCTGAAAGCGTCGCCGCTGGACCTGCGCGTCGCGCTGAACTTCGACGGCGGCCCGATCGCCAGCCAGATCGTCAAGACGCCGACATTCGAACGCGTGACGATCGGAAACGCCGAGATCACCGACGGCGGCGATGTCGCGCGCGTCTGGTGGCAGGCGCACCGGACGTCGCGCTGGCGACTGCCGATCGTGCTGGCGGCGACGCCGCGAGCTGCGGCTGGGGGCGCGGCTGGCGCGCCATCATCGACGGCTGGCGCGCCAGCCACGCCCTGAACAGCCGCGCCTCCTCGCGCGGGAAATGCGCGGTCATCGGCACCGCGCGGTGATAGCGACGGAACGCGGCGACGAATGCCGGCGTGTCGGCGAGAAACCACGACTTCGACTTGAGCGACCAGCGCACCAGGCGTTGAAAGCGGATCGTCGCGACCAGCAGCGCGTTCGTGCGGATGCCGTCGCGCTGCGCGGTCGAGACAGAACGGCGGCCGCTCGCGCGCGCGATGCGCGGCACCAGCCGCGCGACCGGATCGGGCGCGCGCATCGCTGCCGCGAGCGCGCGTTCAGTGGCGACGTGTGCGGCCAGCTCGCGCCGCGCCGCCCGCGACCGCGTGATCCGCGGCGGTGGACGGGATGGCGGCACCGACGGCGCGTGGCTTTTCTTACCGGCGAGCACCTTTCGCGCGCGGCGCAGCTCCTCGCGAATCAGCGGCGCGTCGCCCGCACGCACGGTCCCCTCCATGCGTTCCAGCGTCACGCCGCGCAGGCCCGGACAGCGCGGCGCGATCGCCGCGAACAGCCGCCACACCTCCTCGGGGACGGCGCTGTCGTGGCTGTCGAGGCGCACGGTGCGGCCACCAGGCAGCCAGCCAGGCTGGCTCTCGTTGCCCCCCGAGAGGTGAATCTCGATCACACGGCGCGGATCGATCGCCGCCAGGTACGCGTCCGGATCGCCGCCCAGGTTGCGCGCCATCGTGTGGACGTTGTGCAGGTCCAGCACCAGGTGAATGCCGGCCGGGCCCAGGATCCGATCGAAGAACGCCGGCTCGTCGGCGAAACGGCCGAACAGGAAGTACGTCACGCTGTTCTCGAAGCCGACGTCGGGCACCACGCGCTGCATGGCCGCCAGCTGCGCGCGCACCAGCGCCGCCGACGACGCCGTCATCGGCATCGGCATCGGCGACGTGACCGCCTCGCCCGCGACCGTCGTCGGCCCGAGGTGATCGCTGTACCACTGGAAACCAAAGCGGCGCTGCTCGATCGCGACCTGGCGCAGCCAGCGGCGCCGGCGCGGCGCATCGCCTGGCGCCGCGTTGCCGAGCGACATCCCGACGCCGTGGGCCACGAATGGCCGCTGCGTCTCGTCGCCGAGCGCCAGGAACCGCGCCCGGTAGCGGTTCGGCCGGAAGCGACCGTCGTCGCCGACTGCCCACAGCGTCTCGGGCGCGACCTCGAAGTAGTCGGCGTCCTCGCGCAGAACGCCGCCCATCAAGTCGAGGAACGCGTCCTCAGGTTGTAACGTGATTCCGACGGCGGCCATGGGACTGTCTCGTGTACGCGTTGGCGAAGCGCGCGCCAAGCGGATCGAGCAGCTGCACGACGATGCCGCACATCTTCTCGACGTTCTGCGGCTTCGGGGGGTCAAGCAGATCGGGCTTCGGCGGCTCGGGCTCGAGCAGGCCGTCGAGGAGCTGCTGGCGGTCGGCGCCTTTGCGCCGGAGCGCTTCGAGAACGACGATGGGCGCGGCGCGGCGCCCGAGCTCGCGCGTCGGCTGACCTGCCGCGATGCGATCGCGGACCTGGCTGGCCAGCTCGGGTTGCTTCCGGGACAGAGCCGCCGCGCGCGGCGCGAGCCACGCGGCGTCGAGTGGTATCGCTGCGAGAAGGAACCGCTCGACGCCCGCCATGATGCTCACGCTGTCCAGCTTCGCGACCTTCACCAAACGCGGGCGATCACCGTCGAGCAGCGCGAGCGACGGTGGTCGCGTCCGCACACGCATGCCCGTCAATGCCGCCAGCGTGAGCGGATCCAGCGTCGACGCAAACTCGACGAGCAGGACGCGGAGGGCGACCTCCCGATCGGCCTTGTCGCGCAGCGTCTCCTGCGCGCTCACGAACGATCGTCGGTCATCCCACGAATCGAACGTCCCGAGCAGCAGCGGCCTGCCTGCTGCGCGCGCCTGGTCGTACTGGAGAGAATAGACGGCGCCGTCCGCGCGCGCGCGCGTCGCGCGGAGACCGATCGCCGCGCCAGCCGCTGCGGCGCCGACACCGCGCAAGAATTGCCGCCGCTTCACGTCGCCCGCCGTCGTCCGGTGAAAACGTTCGCGAAGCGCCTACCGAGCGGGTTGACCAGCTGCGCGCCCAGGCCGCAGTCGATCAGCCTCTCCGGCTCCTTGTCGAACTCGATCTTGGACCCCGGCGGTGGCGCCAGCAGGTCGGCGATCAGCCTGTCGCGCGCGGTGCCCTTACGGCGAACCGCCTCCAGCACGACGACCGGCGGCGCCAGCTGACCGAGCGCGCCCGGCAGCAGCCCCGCCGCGATTCGCTGCCGAAGCAGCTTCACGAGATCGGCGTCGTGCCGCGACAGCAAAGCGACGCGTCGCTCGAGCCACGCGGTCGTCAGCGGAACGGTCTGGCGCAGGAAGCGCTCGATGCCCGCTTGCACGCTGGCGGGTTCGAGCCGCGTCTCCCGGACGAGGCGAGGCGGCTCGCCGTCGATCAACGCCAGCGACGGCGGCTCGGCGCTCGAGCGATCGTTCGTCAGCAACTGAACGCTCTCGCGATCCGACGTGAAGAAGATCTCGACGAGCAACAAACGAACCGCCAGCTCCCGATTCGGCCCTTTTGCGATCGTGTCGCGCGCCAGTTCGAACGCCCGCTCATCCCCGGCCGATCGCGTGGTCGCCAGCAACAGCGGTCGTCCCCGGCCGCGCGCCGCCTGGAACACCGGCAGGAACGCGGACGGCTCCCCGGCGCGCGCGCGTTGCGGGCGCAACGTCCACGCTGCGCCGCCGGCTGCGACCGCGCGCAAGAACTGCCGGCGCTTCATTTCCTCCGCCCGCGCCCGCCGTCGGGTTTCGGCCGTTTCTCAGTGAACGCCGCCGCAAAGCGCGCGCCCAGGGGCGTCATGATGATCGCCGCCAAACCGCAGTTGATCATATGCCGCTCCGGCCGCCGCGGCGGGGGAAGCAAGAGCGCGAGCAGCCGGTCTCGGGTGGACGGGTCCTTGTGGCTGCGCATCGCCTCCAGCGCAACGATGGCCGGCGCTTGCCGGGCGAGCGCCGTCGCCAGGCTGCCGTCCTGGATTCCCCGGCGGATTCGCCGAACCAACTCCGGGTTGTCACGCCAGGCCAGCGCGACACGCCGCTCTAACCAAGCGACGTCCAGCGAAACGTGCTGGCGCAGGAACAGCTCCATGCTCGGTTGCAAGACGCCGTCGTCGAGCGTCACCTGGTCGCCGAGCCGTGGCCTCTCGCCGTCGGTGACCGCCAGCCAGGGCGGGGCCAGCTTCGGGACATCGCCGGTCACCGATCCGACGATCGCGTCGTCCCAGACCACCTGGATGTGGACGAGGAGCAGGCGGATGGCGAGCTCCCGATCCTTGCCGTTCAGGATCTCGTTCTGGGCGGCGTCGAACGCAGGCTGGTTCTCGGCGGCGCCGACGTGCGCCATCATCATCAGCTTTCCGCGACCGCGATCGGCGTGGAACGCGGTCAGGAACAGCGCGCGCTCCGACGCGCCGCCGATCAGCGCGCGCGTCGCGACCGTTGCGCCTGCCGCCGCGACCGCGCCCGCGACTCCACCCAGCAACGCGCGGCGCCTCACGATTCACCATCCGGCTTCGTGAACGCGTCCGCGAAGCGCGCGCCCAGCGGGCTCACCAGCAACATGCCCAGGCCGCAGTCGTCGGTCACCTCGCGCTTGGGCGCCGGCTTCGGCTTCGGCTCCACCGGCGTCAGCAGGCCCGCGAGCAACCGGTCGCGGTCGGCGCCCTTGCGCCGCAGCGCCTCCAGCGCGACGACGGCAGGCACGCGCAAGCCGTAATTGCCGGTCGTCTGACCCGCGGCGATTCGCCGCCGGACCTCCGCGACGTCGTCCCCATGGTGTTCCTGCGCCAGTGCCACGCGCGCTTCGAGCCACCCCGCGGTGAACGGGACAGCGTCGCGCAGCAGCCGTTCGAATTCAGCGCGTGGTTGCCAGCGATCGAGGCTCACCGCTTTGACCACGCGCGGAGGCGCGTCATCGATCATCGCCAGCGACGTCGGTCCCTTCAGGCGATCCTTCGTCAGCAAACCAAGCTCGACGGCGTCGGTAGACATGAGCTCGACGAGCCGCAAACGAACAGCGAGCTCGCGATCGCGGCCCGCGATGATGCCGTCGCGCGCCCGCTCCAGGAAAGCGCGACCCTCGGCGTCCTTGTACGTGGCTACTAGCAGCGGCTTTCCGTACCCGCGCGCGCTGTCATAGAACGGCCAGAGGTACGCGGTCTGCGCCTCTGCGCGCGATGAGCGCAGGCCGACGGCCACGCCCGCCGCCGCGGCTCCGACGCTCCCCAGAAAAGCCCGGCGTCTCATACCGCTTCCGCCTCATCCATTATCGGGCCGGCGCCCGCCTGACTTCAATCCCCGTTGCCCCGTTGCCCTGTTGCCCTGTTGCCCCGCGCTGCGACTGACGCGCCCGGACCGCGTCCGATTCGCCATGGCTCAGGCGCTGAAGTACGCCCCCTCCCCCTCCCCTCGGCCCTCTTGTACACGCCCACGCCGCCCCCATAGACTGGCGCTCGTGGCCGATACCGCGCGCGGGCGTTTCCTGGGGGCACTGACCGCCAAACGCCGCGCCGACTTCCAGGCGCTGACCGACTGGGAGCAGCGCCTGGACGCCGTGCTGGACGAGCCCGCCAAGACCTGGGGCGACAACGACTGGCTGACGCGCGATGACTTCGCCGCCGAGGTCGCCGCCCGCCTGGACAAGGACGCCGAGTCGGTCGCCAGCTTCTGGGATCACCTGCGCGCGTCGGACCTTTACCTCGCCTGCGCCTGCGCGCGCGGCGTATCCGGCGCGATCACGAAGTTCGAGCAGACGTTCGGCGGCGAGATCGGACGCACGGCGCGCCGCTTCGAGCGCCGCGGGCTGGCCGCCGATGATCTCCACCAGCTGCTGCGCAACAAGCTGTTCGCCGCGCAACCGGGCGACCTTCCCAAGATCGCGTCGTACACGGGCCAGGGCTTCCTGCAGAACTGGGTCCGTGTGACGACCACGCGCACGTTCATCGACGCGACCCGCCCGCAAGCGGACACGCCCGAGATCCCGATCGCCGACGAGCTGGTCGCGATGCTGCCCGAGTCGGGCGCCGATCCCGAGCTGGAGCTTTTGAAGCGCCAGCACCTGGCCCACTTCAAGGCGGCGTTCGCGGAGGCGGTCGGCACGCTCGATGCGTCCGATCGGGTCGTGCTGCGCCAGCACCTGGTCGAACGTCTGACGATCGATCAGATCGGCGCGCTCTACCACCTGCACCGCGCGACGGCCGCGCGCCGCGTGGTGAAGGCGCGCGAGGCCCTGCTCGTCGCGACGCGCGCGGCGCTCGCGGCGCGGCTCGGCCTGTCGCCGGACCAGCTCGAGAGCGTGCTCGCGCTGATCGCCAGCAGGATGGAAGCCAGCGTCGAACGTCTGTTGAAGTAGTCGAAGTCCAAGTCGCAAAGTCGAATGTCGACCGAGAAGCCGGGCTGCCCGAGCGACGACACCTTCACCCGCTTCGTCGAGGGCCTGCTTCCGGAGGACGAGGTGCGCGCGCTCGAGGCGCACTGCGACGGCTGCCTCACCTGCGCGCGCACGCTCGCCGAGCTGGCGCGCGCGATCTCGCCGTCGGGCGGCGC
>DATMZL010001645.1:0-4684 GCA_035607075.1 Polyangia bacterium | reverse complement strand
GAATTCGAGCTCGAAGGGCTCGGACATCGACGACGACATCATCGATCGCGTCGTCGGCAAAGAGGTCAAGAAGCCGGGCGCCGATCAGGGCAAGACCAAGGACATCGTCGTCGACGCGTCCAACCTGCCGAAGGCGACGGCCTCGACGTCGGGCTCGGGCTCGGGCTCGGGCGAGAAGAAGAAGGAGATGAGCAACAAGAGCTCGTCCTCGTCGTCGTCGTCGTCGGAAGAGAAGGAAAGCAAGAAGAAGGGCGGCAAGAAGAACGACAACCCGATGGATGGGTTGGAGCTGTAAAGCCGCTCGCTTCGCGGTTCGCTCGCACGACAAAAAGGAGGGGAGGGCGAAGCGCCCTCCCTTTTTTTATTTGGCCCCAGTGGCCCCCGTCGTTGTCCCGAATCCAGCTCCACCTCCGCTTCGCGCTAACGCGCGTCCGCTCGAGCCGCGAAGGTCGCGCCGAATCCGCGCGTCCGCGGGGCGCACGCAAGCGGCGGTCGCAGTGGTTCGAGCGGCAACCTGCGAGCCGCGCGCGAGCCAGGGTTCTAGGTCTCCAACGTACGTTTACGGACGCTCGCACCGGTTTCGCGCGGGCGTGAAGGTTGCCGCTCGAACCGCCCGGACCGCCCGCGCGATGGCGCCCCGCGGACGCGCGGATTCGGCACTCTGCAACGGTCGAAAGCAGGCCCGATGGCCGGCCCAGCAGGATCGCGGGTGACGTCGATGGTGGCCAGGGAACCCGCATACAAAAACGCCCCGCTCACGTTGGAGTGAGCAGGGCGTTTGAACTGACGCTGGACTGGCTTAGAAGATCGTCCAGATGTCGGGGCGGGTCGCGTCCTTCTGGATGCCCTCGAGGAGCTCCTTCTGGCCCGTCGTCGCGCGGCTCCACAGCGAGCGGAGGCTGGCGAGGCGCTGCTTGTAGCTCTCCTGGCGAACCTGGTCCGGCGAACCCGTCATCACCGCGTCCATGAACGGCGTCGGCTTCATCGGCACCACGTTGCCCACGTCGAGCTTGGCGGTCGAGTTGCGATCGACCCACGGCGCGCCCGTGTTCGAACGGACCTTGAAGCCCTTCATGTCGGTCGCGGGGCAGTCCTTGCCGCCGTTCTTGCACACCGGATCGCCGATCTCGACGAGGTTGGCGATGACCAGCTTGCCCTGGCTGTTGTCGAACACGACGCCGTAGTTCTTGTTCGTCTGGGTCGCCGACTTGTCCGCGTACGCCTTCAGCGACTCCGCGTCCGCCTTGGTCTTCTTGATGTGCTTCTCGACCTCGCCGTAGAGTGCGATCGAGTCGTAGTAGTAGTTGAACAGCTTGTCGACGTCGGCGTCGGGCAGACGGAAGTAGTCGACGCGGAAGATCTTCGCGGTGTTGGGCCGCGGATCGAGCTTGATCTTCTCGAGGTTCGCGATCATCTGCGGGTCGTACGCGAGAACGTCCTTCTTCTCCGCCGCGAGGCGCTTCTGGCTGTCGGCGATCACGGCGCCGATCTGGCCGAGCGTCTTCTGCATGCCCTCGATCTCGGCCTTGACCGAGCGCGCGGCGCTGTTCGCGGTGTTGAAGTTCGATCGACCGACGCTGACCATGCCGGACCAGCCGCCCAGCACGAACGCGACGACGCCGACGAGCGCCGACGCGAACAGCACCGCCTTACCGCGGCCGCTGCGCACGTTCGCCGCGGGCAGGCCGTCGTCGGCCGATCGCAGGTCGAAGCCGCCTGTCGGCGCCTTCATCTTCGCGTACGGATTCATGCCGGCCGGCGGTGCCGCGGCGGGCGCCGGCGCGGGCCGGGCGGCCTGCGGACCGGGGACGGGGCCGCGTCCGGGCTGCTGCTGCTGCGGAAAACCTGCCGGCTGTGGACGGCCACCCGCCGCGGGTCCGGGGCCAGGGCCGCCGGGTGCGGGTGCCGCGCCGTCCGGTCGCTTGAGACCGAGACGCGCCTTCAGATCGCTGATGTCCTTGGTCGGGGGAACGCCAGGTTTACGATTCTGATCCACGAGACTCCTCCGGCGTGGTTAACGCACGCGCGCTACGTCTGTTCGGGACGGGGTGTGGCGGTCGAAGAAAAAACAAAGCCGACACGGCAACGACGGAAGTCCGGACCATACTGACGCCATCCGAGACTGTCAAGCGAACCCCGCCAAAACACAGCGTGTTTGTAGCGTCTGCTAACGAAAGCGCGCGCGAGCGGAAGAGCCTGAAGCTGAAGCGATCAGGGGCTGCTAGGAGAAACTGAGAAACGAATCGATCGCCCAGGCCGAATCGGGGGGCAGGCTGGTGAAGCGCACCCCGACCGTCTTGCCGTTGCGTACGATCGTCATGCCCGACGCGGTCAGCACATCGTTGCGATCGGGAAGCTGGAACTGCAACCCCATGTACTGCGGTGCCGGGTCGCCATCCGGCTCGATCATCGGCGCCAGGCGGATGCCGGTCCGGCTGATGTCCATCATCCGACACATGTACGGCTGGCCGTTCAGGAATCGGTTGATGAAGAGGTCGACCTTCACGCGCTTGTTGTAGCGGCGATCGGTTCCGTGGTGGCGTGCCCTCTGGCGCCGGTCGAGGACGCGCTGTGAGCTTGGCGTTTGCGGCTGCATCGGACCCTCCTGTCGCAGGGATTAGCGACGATTGTCCTACATGTAGTTGCAGGTAAGCCGAGCGTCAAATTTTTTACCCGGCCCGCTCCTGTGCCGTCCCAGGGGGAATCATTGACTGCGGCGCGCCAACTCCCGATAATCCGGCCCGCTCTAGGCCTGTTTTGCCGCCGATCTCTGCCTCGGATCGCGCGCTTTTCCCCTCCCTTAGCTGCCTATCGACACAGCCACGTTCCAGTTCCCACACCCCAACGCCGACCAGAGGAGCCAGGCATGCACCGCATGAAGATCGGGCTTATCGCAGCGATCGTTTTGCTCGCGCTCACCGCGGGCCTTTACGCCGTGGTCACCCGCGAGTTGAAGGAGTCGGTCGTTCAGGAACTGGATACCTCCGTCTCGCGGGCGCAGCGCATACATGGCGACGTGGCCCAGCTCGAGGGGATGGAGTTCGGCAACCAGGTGGCCGAGCTGTCGCACCGGCCCGCGGTGGTCGGTGTGTTCGACAAGGCCGACGAGAACGGCCGCCGCCAGGCCGCCTTCGAGCAGTGCGAGGCGATCAACGCCCAGCTGCGCGCGGGCGGAAAGCCGAAGGCAGACATCGTCGCGGTGCTCGATTCGTCGGGCAAGGTGCTGGCGCGCGATCTGAACGTCAACGCGATGTACGGCGAGGACCTGCGGTCGAAGTTTCCGGCGGTCGGGACCGCGCTGTCGGGCAAGACGACGAAGGACATCTGGACGCTGCAGAACCGGATGAACCGCGTCGCGGTGGCGCCGATCGTCCAGCCGGACGGCACGATTCGCGGCGCGCTGCTGGTCGGCTACGTGTTGACCGCACGCGATGCGCAGATGAAGCACGACCTGCTCGGCACCGAGGTCGCCTACTTCCACGACGGCAAGGTGCACACGTCCAGCTTCATCTCCGAAGGAACGGGTGAGAACGCGAAGGAGGACGGCAACAAGACGCAGGCCCTGAACCAGGTGCTGTTCGGTTCGTCCGAAGCGTGGGGCCAGCAAGCTCTGACGAAGAACGCGCCGACGCCCGTCTTTCACCTGACGCTCGACGGTCGCGAGTACACCGCGGTCGCGGCGCCGCTGCACGGGAACGCGTTCGACAAGACCAGCGGCGTCGTCACCCTGGGGTCGATCTCCGAAGGGGTCGAGCCAGTCTCGGCGGTGGGGACGAAGCTGCTCGGGTTCGGCCTGCTGTCGATCCTGGTGCTGCTGGGCGCGGTCGTTCTGACGTCGGCCCGCTTCATCAAGCCGCTGGATCAGATCGAGCTCGGCGTCGCCGAGATCATCAACGGCAACATCGACTACCAGTTCCGTCCCGTCGGCCCCGACTTCGAGGGGTTGTCGAACGGGCTGAACGTGATGCTGGCGCGTCTGCTGGGCCGCGAAGAGCCGAACGAGGACGAGCCCGAAGAAGAGCAGGACGAGAGCTCGCGCTGGCGCTCCGACCAGATGCAGGTCGAGGAGGGGGCGGGCCCCACCGGCGCGCCGTCGCCCGACGCGAACGCGCTGGGGCAGGAGAGCGAGCCGATCTATTACGCGCGCATCTTCAACGAGTACGTCGCGGCGCTGCGCGGCCAGGGCAAGCCGACCAAGGGCATCACCGTCCAGGCGTTCACCGCGAAGCTGCGGCTGATCGAAGGCGGCCTGAAGCAGAAGTGGAAGTGCCGGATGGTCCGCTTCAAGGTCAACGCGGCCGGCGAGCACGTCACGCTGAAGCCGATTCCGATCAACTGAGCAGGCTCAGCGCCGCAGGCGCGGTTTGCGACGACTGGCGTATGATGCCGGTGTGTCCGTAGCGACCGGCCTCGACGTCCTCGTCAGCGATCGACTGGATCTGCTGCGCGGGCGGCGGGTCGGCGTGCTGTGCCATCCGGCCAGCGTCAGCAGCGATCTCGTCCACATCGTCGATCGGCTGATCGCGACGGGCGTGCGGCCGGTGCGTCTGTTTGGGCCCGAGCATGGCGTCCGCGGCATGGCGCAGGACATGGTCGGCGTCGCCGACGGGCGCGACGCGCGCACGGGCATCCCGGTCACCAGCCTGTACGGCGAGACGTTCGATTCGCTGACGCCGACGGCGGC
>DATMZL010000677.1:0-5191 GCA_035607075.1 Polyangia bacterium | reverse complement strand
GTCGACGCCTGGCCGGTGGTCCCGCCGCGAACGACCCTGATGGCGAACGCGTTCCCGTAGTGCTCGCCCGGCGCGTAGAGGAACTCCGTGTGCTCGACGGCCCCGTCCTCACGCATCGTGCGCTCGTAGACGCTCTTGCCGGTTGCGCCGAGACCGACGTAGACCGTCCGCGACGTGTGTCCGCTGTTTGCCGCTTCTTGCACGACGCGACTGTTGTCGGCGCCATAGATGAATTCGGCGCTGTTACCGCCGTTCTGGATGTGCGTGACCTTGTTGGCGAGGTCGTAGCTGATGTAACGGTTCCCGTCGCTCGTCACGTTTCCGTTGGAGTCGTACTGGTACTGCGGACCGTTATCGACGGTACAGACGGCGTGAGGGCCGGCGACGCAACCCGCCTCCGTGCCGTACGTGTAGCCCTTGCCTCCCTTCGCCCTGATGTTGCCGCGAACGTCGTAGTCGAACTGGTCGTTGTACGTGTCGGGTCCGACGTGCGTCGTGGACGTGTGCAGTCGGTTGAGGGAGTCGTACGTGAACGTCTCGTCCGACGGTGAACCGTTCACCCCATCGGCGCGTATCCGACGTCGGAGGTTCCCGATCTCGTCGAACTGGTAGCCCCAGTTCTGGATCTGGGTGTCACCGTCGGCGTGCGCGGTGCTGTGCGACGCCATCAGCCAGCCTGTCGACTGGTTGCGTATCGACGTCGTCTCGACACCGTTGCGCGTGTATTCGGACGTCACCCGACCGGACGCGTCCCGCCCCGTCGCCGCCCAGTAGAGCGAACCGTCCGCGGCGTTGTTGAGGTAATAGAGGAAGCCGAGACTCGTGTACGAGTAATGGACGGTGAGCGGATTCTCCGACCCGATCGCTGGATAGGTCGTGATGGCCTCGCGTCCGATCTGGTCGTACGCGTGACTCGTGGTGAAGACGTCGCCGTCAACGCAATCATCGGTCTGCGCGACCTCGCCCAGCGATGTGTACGAGAACGAGCGCACGGCGCGCTTCTCGCCCGACGGCAGACCGTAATTGGCGAAACACGGTCCGCGGAAGCGATCGTCGGGGGCGCTGACCATCGCCGCCACCTTGCCGATCCCGGCTCCGGGAGCGGTGTCGTAGGCCCACTGCGACTCCGCGCCGGTTTGAACGTCCCGCTTGTTCGTGACGCGACCGAGCTTGTCGTACGTTATCGAGAAGGTCCGACCGGCGGCGTCTGTCTGGGTCGCGAGCTGGCCGAACTCGGTGTACGTGTATTGCCACGTCCCCAGGTCCGGATCGGCCACCGACCGGCGCCGCCCGCGCTTCGGTTCGTAGTCGGTGTGCGTGGTGTTCGTGCCTTCGACCGTGTCCGTGAGGTTGCCGTCGGCGTCGTACAGGAAACTTATCCGCGTGTTGTTCACGTCCTCGACGTAGCCGACCTTCCCCAGGATGTTCTTCATCTCCAGGCGGCGCTGCTGCAGCAGGTGGGCCGCGTCCTCGCCGTCGACGTTGTGCTGCGTGATGACGGCCATCCCCTGGTAACTCAGCGACTGGATCGAATGCTTCGACTGGCCGCTGGCGTCGATCACGCCGATGTCACGGGTAACCGTCCGAACACGACCGATGTCGTCGAAGGACGTCTGGGTGTAGTACGTCGGATCGCCGGAGTTCGCGTTGCGCGGCGCCGACTCCAGCACCTTCCGGCCAAACTGGTCGTACCCCAGGTCGCTTTCGGCGAAGCCACCTCCGAACGTCCGTGCGCGCACGAAGGTTTCCCTTCCCAGCGAATCCCCGAATGCCCAGGTCGTCGCGCCGGTTGCGGGACGCGTTCGGGTGACGACTTTGGCCCACTGCACATCGGACGAATCGGTGACGAACCGTTCGGTCGTCGTCGTCGACTCATACATTCCGGTACCGCAGCGATCGGTCTGCGACGTCTGGCGCCCGAAGGCGTCGTAAGTCTTGCAGGTGTGAATGCCGTTCGGCTCCGTCTTCTGGACGAGGCCGGCGTGAAGCGGATCGAACGCCGAGTATTCGCGCTGGTTGAGCGCGTTCGTCGTCATGACCGGGAACCGTCCGTCGCCGTACGGGAGCGTGGTCACGCGCGCATTCGGACCCGGGTTGAAGTCCGAGACCTTGTAGCTGACGGTCGTTATCCGTTGTGCCGGTGACGGACCGATGAAGCAAAGGCCGAAGTCCGTTCCGCACTCGCGCGTGACCGTGAGATTTCCGAACGCGTCGTGGTCATAGGCGGTGTGCTCCTCGATCGGCACGCCGGCGCCCGGTTCCAGCCGTTTCTGGCGGAGACGAACGGCGTGGTTGACGCTGTCTCCCGGCGGGTAGCTGTCGGGCGAATAGCCGTAGTCGTACTCGGTCGTGTGCGTGATTCCGTCCGGGTCCGTGGTGACGTTGCTTTCCACGGTGACCACCGAGCGTTTCACCTTGCCCAGCTTCTTCAGCTGGTCGGACGACACAAAGTCGACGAGGTCGTAGTTGTTCTCGACGGTCTGCTGATGGAACTGGCAGGTGGCATCGGGCCCGGTCCCACGCACGCAATTGTTCGCGACGATCTCGGTCCGGACGGTGGTCTTCGTCGGGTTGCCGAACGTGTCGTACACATACGACGTCGTCTTGCCGAGCTGGGTCGTCGACGTATGCTGCGTGACGGCGTCGCCGTCGTAGAAGTAGCTCGTGTCACCTATCGTCTGCGGGTACGTGAACAGCGAGGTGCGCGGGTCGTAGTGCCCGTCGGTGTCGCACGCATCCGTGCCGTCGGGAAGCTTCGCGCAGTACGCGGTGACGGTCGCGTTCAACAAGTAGAGGTTGCCGTTGCCCAATGGAGGTAGGCCGCCGACGTCGAGCCACTGGGCGACCACTCTCGGCATCCCGGTGTACGGGTAAACCTGGTTGTAGATCGTGTCGGTCACTCGCCTCGTGACAGGACTCGTCGAGTGCTGCCGTCCGTCGATCACGCGCACGTGCGAGAACCCCTGCGGGCCTCGGCCGGCCGTGCTGCCACGCATCCCGCTGTACTGGTAGTTCGTTTCGTACTGCTGGCCCGACGCCGTGCCGTCTTCGGTCAGGACACTCCAGGCCACCCGCAGCGGCGTCATGAAGAAGGTCGTGTTCACCACGGGCTCGGGCGAACCGTCCGAATAGACGTTGATGTTCGGGTCTGCCGCCTGCGCGGAGGTGATGGGCAGGTACTGCACCACCGTCGCGGTCGCGAGACCGTTCGGGAACTGCGTGATGACCGGCGGCTTGAATGCGTTGATCCAGGCCCTGCGCGTCGACTGCGTCCCTTGAATGAGGTCCGTCACGCCGTCGCCGTTCAGGTCGATGAAGGAAGCGCCGTTCGGCGAGAAATCCTTGTTCTCCGTCGGGACGACAGGCACCCGCCGGAGCGGGGCCGGGCCTGCCGTGTTCACCCAGCTCGGAACGCCTTCGAGCGCGTCGAAGCCGTTCCCGTTGTTGATGAACACCTGGCCACCGTCGGGATGATTGAGAATGAAGTCGGCCAGACCATCCGCGTTCAGGTCCGCCATCGAAAAGATGAAGTCCGGCTTCGCCGACGTCGGGATCGGATTCTCGTTGGGGTGCGGCTGGTACGGCATCAGGCTCGCGACAAACGGGTCAGCCGTCGGCAGCGTCCAACCGAGGCCTGTGGCGAACCGCAGGCGCGGCGGATCCGTCACTTGAAGCCCGATCGGGCACGTGCAGTCGCATTGGGTCTGCCCGGGGGGACCGCAGCTCGACGAGTCGCCCGTGCATCCGCTGTCGCAAAGACAGCCCACGTCGGAACAGAAGCCCGTTCCCTGGGTCTGGGTCAGCGTCCTCAACATGAACGACGACATCGTGTCGCGAAGGCCGTCGCCATCGATGTCGCCGATCAAGCGCTTGTCGGCGGGAACGGGCGGACTCGTATCGTTGATGGGGCACCAGGTCGGAAACCTCGTGTTCCAGACCCTGCCCAAGAATGTGTTGACGTGGCCTTGGAAGTTGACGGTCTCGTCGTGGTTCTTCCCGGTGTTGATGGCGTACGAGCCGACGTAGCAGAAGCTGTCCGGATTGCCCGCGACGGCGTCGGGCAGACCGTCACGGTTGATGTCCTCGAACCTGATCCCCGAGTTGAATACCGAACCCGTGGCCAACAGCGTGGAGTCGTAGTTCTCGACCGGGATGTCCCAGCCCGTACCAGCTTGATTGGCGTATCGAACCTGTATGTCGTCGGTATCGTCGGAGCCGACGTGGACGATGTCGGCCCTTCCGTCGCCGTTCATGTCGAGGACATGCTCCCTGGCGAGGAAGTCGAAGCCCCCTCCGCCCCAGCTGCCCGGGACGGTGCTGTAGCCGGAAACCAGGGCCCACGGGTGCGACGGATCCTTTCGAATCTGGTTGATGAAGACCTCGAGCTTCAAGTCACACCGCTGGGCCTGCCTTGGGGACGGGCACGCAATCATGTGGCGGTGCACGATGTCGGGCAGCCCGTCGCCGTTCACGTCCGCGAACGTCGCCCCAGTCGATGTTCCATCATCGTGAGCCAGCGCAATCGGCAGCGCCCACTCGTCCTTGGGTTCCCAGCCCTGCCCGCTGTTGCGCCACGCGTGCGTGTAGGGAGTCTCGCTGTCGATGAGCGAGTTCCCTCCATGGCTCCGCACCAGATCGAGGCGCCCGTCACCGTCCAGGTCGACGAATTGCGAACCGTACGAGGTGTTGTCGCCCGTGCGTCCGATCGGTTCCGGCGGGGCGTATGCGGTGGTCTCGTTCCACTGGTAGCCACCGCCGTCCCACCCGAAGTCGAGTGGCTTCATGCAGTGCTGCAGCGGGACCGCCGGCGGTGGCGGCACCGGCTGATCGACCGAGCAATAACCGATGCGCGTGAGGCGCGTCGGCAACATCGGATCGTTTGTGACCGCGTTGTAATTTGTGTGCGGCACGTAGTCCGGTGCGTACGTGAGCGCGTAGATGCCGGTCAGCTCCGGCGTGCCGTTCACGTCGACGATGGTGCTGATGCTTCGCAGGCGCTTGTTCCGCGGCAGCGTCGTTGAACCGAAGCGCGCCCGTCGCGTCTCTCGACGGGGATCGTAGTCGAACTTGACGTGCGCGAAGGGCGGAGTGCCGCCGCCGCCGCTCGAGTTCGTGGGGACGTGTCCGGTGTAATCGATCGACGTGACGAAGAGCCCGTCTGTCCCCCAGTGAGGATCGCAGCTGTTCTCGG
>DATMZL010001506.1:0-14194 GCA_035607075.1 Polyangia bacterium | reverse complement strand
GTTCGGATATCCGGATTGGCGGTTCGAGTTGTTCGATTATGGTTGCGTGGTGGGTTTCGATCTCGCGTTGTTGGTGCGCTTCGGCGCCGCGCACGGCGCGGACACCGCCGATACGGGCGAGATCGACGCGCTCGCCGGCGGCGGCGCGGCGCCATCGCGCCCGGCGTTTCCGATCCACCGGGTGCCGGACGATCTGGCGGCGCTGCGCGGGCGCTTTCACGTCGTGACGTGCCTCGACGTGCTCGAACACCTGGACGACGACGTCGGCGGGTTGCGCGCGATCGGCGCGCTGCTGGCGCCCGGTGGCCAGCTCGTCGCGACCGTCCCGGCCTACGACTGGCTGTGGAGCGGCGAGGACGTCATCAGCGCGCACCGCCGCCGCTACACGCGCGAGCGCCTGCTCGACGCCGCGCGCGCGGCCGGCTTCGAGATCCTGTTCGCGAGCTACTTCTTCGCGAGCGTGCTGCCCGGCGCGGCCGCCGTCGTCTGGGGCCGGCGTCTGTTCTCGCGCGACTGGCAGGCGCAGACGAACCTCGACGCGCATCCGCGCTGGCTGGGCGGCCTCCTGCGCGCGGTGACCGCCGCCGAGGCGCGCCTGGTCGGTGACGAGCGCGTCACGCTGCCCGCCGGCGCGAGCCTGGTTTGCCGCTTGCGGCTCGAGGCGCGATCGTGAGCGGGCGCGACCGGAACGACGATGCCCGCTGGCGGCCCTGGCGCGATCGGCCGCTTGTCTTCGGCGCGCCGACGATCGGCGCCGCCGAGCGCGCCGAGGTGCTCGCTTGCCTCGAATCCGGCTGGCTCGGCCCGGGACCGCGGGTCGCCGAGCTGGAGGGGCGGTTCGCCGCCTATCTCGGCGCGCCCACCGTCGTCGCGGTCAGCTCCTGCTCGGCCGCGCTGCACCTCGCGCTCAGCGCCCTCGATCTGCCGCCGGGCGCCGAGGTGATCACGACCAGCATGACGTTCTGCGCGACCGCGCACGCGATCGTGCACGCGGGCTGCGAGCCGGTGTTCGCCGACTGCGATCCGCGCACGCTGAACATCGACGTCGCCGACGTGCGCCGGAAGATCACGCCGCGGACGCGCGCGATCCTCGCCGTTCACTTCGCGGGGCGGCCCTGCGACGTCGCCGCGCTCCACGCGCTCGCGCGCGAGCACGGGCTCGCGTTCATCGAGGACGCCGCGCACGCGCTCGAAGCGACGGTCGGCGGGCAGCACTGCGGCACCTTCGGCACCTTCGGCGCGTTCAGCTTCTACCCCACGAAGAGCGTCACGACCGCGGACGGCGGCCTGCTGGTGGCGCGCGATTCGCAGGTCGCCGCGCGGCTGCGGCGGCTCGCGCTGCACGGCTTGACCGCCGACGCGTGGAGCCGCCACGACGCCGATGCGTTCGCGCACTACGAGGTCGTCGAGCCGGGCTTCAAGTACAACCTCACCGACTTCGCCGCCGCGCTGGGGCTGCACCAGATCGCCGCCATCGACGAGCGCTGGCAGCGGCGCCGCACGTTGTGGCTGCGCTACGAGGAAGAGCTGGCCGGCCTCCCCGTGCACCTGCCCCCGCCGCCCGAGCGGAACACGCGGCACGCGCTGCACCTCTTCACCTGCCTCGTCGACGACACGAAGACGTCGATCACGCGCGACGAGGTGCTCGCGCGGCTGCACGCGCTGCGCATCGGCACGGGCGTGCACTACCGCGCCGTGCACCTTCATCCCTGGTACCAGCGCACCTACGGCCGCCGCACCGGCGCGCTGCCCGGCGCCGAGTGGGTGAGCGCGCGGACGTTCTCGCTGCCGCTCGCGGCCGGGATGACCGACGACGACGCGGCGGACGTCGTGCGCGCGCTGCGCCTCGTCCTGTCATGACGCTGGCGGGACTGCGCCAGGCGCCGGGCGCGCCGGCGCCCGACTTTTCGCTCGTCGTCCCTTGCTACAACGAGGCGCGCCACCTGCGCGCCAGCGTCCGCGACGTCGTCGACGTGCTCGAGGCGACGGGCTGGACGTGGGAGATCGTGTTCGTCGATGACGCGAGCACCGACGACACCGCCGCGATCGTCCGCGAGCTCTGCGCCGTTTATCCACGTTGCCACGCAGTTTTTCATGACCGCAACCGCGGCCGCGGCGCTGCGGTCAAGACGGGGTTCGCCGCCAGCACGGGCCGGGTGACAGGCTTCCTCGACATCGATCTCGAGGTGCATGCGCGCGACATCCCGCGCCTCGTCGCCGAGATGGAACGGAACGACGCCGACGTCGTCACCGGCCGGCGCCATTACCTGCTGCGGCAGACAGGCGGGCTGCACCGCGCGGCGGCGTCATGGGCATACCGGCGGCTGTCGAACTTCCTTCTGTCGCTGGACCTCGAGGACAGCGAGACGGGCTGCAAGTTCTTCCGCCGCGACTCGGCGGGCCCGATCGTGCTCGGCAGCGACAACGACGGCTGGTTCTGGGACACCGAAGTGATGGCGCGCGCCCGCCTGGCCGGCCTGCGCATCGAGGAGGTGCCGGTGAAGTTCGTGCGCCGCGCCGACAAGAGCAGCACGGTCCGGTTCTGGCGCGATTCGTGGCACTACCTGCGCGCGCTGCACGACTTTCGCGGCGTCGTCGGCCTGTCGCGCCGGACCAAGTCGCCGGTCTACTGGACGGGCCATGGCTACAACCTCACGATGCGGCTCCTCTACGGCGGCGGGTACGCGCGCGTCGCGGCCGCCGTCGCCGCGCGCATTGCCGACGGGGCGAGCGTCGTCGACGTCTGCTGCGGCACCGCGCGCCTGCACCGCGACTTCCTGCGCGCCCGCGGCTGCAGCTACCTGGGCCTCGATTTCAACGGCGACTTCGTGATGCACGCGCGCCGGCGCGGCACCGACGCGCGCTGGTTCAACCTGGAGACCGACCCGCTGCCCGGCGCCGACTACGTCGTCATTTGTAATAGCCTCTACCACTTCACGAATTGCGCCGATGAGATCGTCAGCAAGCTGCGGCGCGCCGCGCGACACGCGGTGATCGTCTCTGAGCCGGTGAAGAACCTGTCGCAGCTCCCCGCATTCGGCCGCCTGGCGGCGGCGCTGACCGACCCCGGCGTCGGCGACGGCGACGGACACTTGCAGCGCTTCGATCTACCGGGGTTCACCGCGCTCGTCGCGCGCCACGGCGGAACGGTCGTCCACGCCGCCGGCGATCGGAATGCGCTGGCGGAACTGCCGCCGCTGTAGCGAGCGCCCGCTCTCGCAAGGCCTGCCCTCACCCCACCCTCTCCCGCAAGCGGGAGAGGGAGAAAGATCCCGTCCCTCGCCCGTCCGCTCAGGTCCCTCGCCCGCTCAGGTCCCCTCGCCCCGCGAAGCGGGGAGAGGGTTAGGGGGGGTTAGGGTGAGGGGCCCGTCGGCCGCAGATGCGCGTCGTCCACCCGGAACACCAACCGGCGCGGATCCTTGGGCGCGATCGCGGGCGCGCCGTCGCTCTGCAAGCGGATCCAGTGCCGTCCCGGCGGGACGCGCAGCGTTCGCGCGATCGGGGTGCCGCCCGGCGCGAGCTTGACCGTCTCGGTCCAGACGTCGCCGATCACGCGCAGCGACGCCGGCGGCTGCGCGGCCGCGACGTGCATGGACAGGTCGACCTGCCCCTCGCGCGCCGCCGGGTTGGTGATCGCGATCCAGCAGTCGCCGGGGCACCAGCGAAACGGTCCGTCCGGTCCGTTCTCGGGCGGAAAGAATCCGTCGCTCCACCCCAGCAGCGGCCGATCGAGCGCCTGCTCGCGGCGAAGCGCGCGCGCGCCCGACGTCAACCCAGCCTCCGTCCGCTCGCGTTCCGCGCGCAGGTCGAAGAACACCCGATGGTCGCCGGGAGGCGTGACGGACGACTCCGCGCCCAGCGCCGCGGACAGCCCGTCGACAATCGCGGCGCCTTTGTCGGGATAGCCGCTGCGATCGACGACCACGCCGTCGAATCCGACGTCGACCAGCGTGCGCACCAGATCGGGGATCGGCTGGTCCGCGACCGCGCGCGTCCAGTCGTCGCCGCTGCGCCCAGCCATCGCCGGGTAGCTCCAGCGCAGCGTGCGCGAGTGCAGGTACGGCCGCAACGGATCGTAGTCCATCAGCGTGGTGCCCGGTACGCCGCCGGCTTCGGGGAAGCGCAGGTACGGCAACTCGAAGATCTGCGCGCCGGCGGGGAGCCGCGCCTCCAGGTCGCGCACGAACGACGCGTCCGCGTGGAAGTCGCGTGCACGCCGCGCGTACCACGGCACCATCGCCGGCGTGGTCTGATCGGCGAGCCCGACGAACAGGACCGCCGCGCTCGCGAGCAGCCCCGCGCGCGGCCTCGCACGCAGCAACCGATCGAGCAGCAGCGCCACGCCAAACAACGCAAAGAACGCGATGTAGACGTGCATGCGCGCGTACGTCCGGATCTGCGGCGACACAAGCAGCGCGAACAGCACGCCGAAGCCGCCCGTCGTCGCGAGAAGCAACGCCGCCAGGTTCAGCCGCGCCAGCGCCGCCCACAGCGGCCGCCGATCATCGTCCGGTTCCACGCCGTCCGTCTCGACGCCGTCCCGATCCGCGCGCCGGCGCCGGAGCCGGAGGAGGAAGCCGAGCAGGCTCAAGAAGCCGGCGGCGCCGACGACGCCGAGGCCGGTCACCGACACCTCCGCGGGCGTTGCGGTCGCGCGATCGTAGCGGGCCTTCAAATTCGCGAGCGCGGGGATCCGGTGATCGTTCACAGGCAGCAGCAAGGGCGTGATCTTCAGCCCGTAGATCTCTGCCTCGCCGATCGGGCGCGCCGCAGCTTCCGGGTTGGGCCCCATCCGGTGCCGGTAGAGCAGCGTCGGAGCGCTCTGCGCGCCGAGGCCCGCGACGATCACCGCGCAGACCGCGGCCCCCGCCAGCGCGTGACGCGGCGAGCGGCGATCGATCGCGGTCCACACGCCGGCGGCGACGATCAGCGCGCCGGCGAAGAACGCGTAGTAGACGCCCGTCCCCGACACGAGCAGCGCGATCGCGATCGCGCCGACGCTGCGGCGGCTACGCAGCGCGAGGCGCGGCCGCCACGGCCGCGACCCCGGCGCGAGCAGCGGCGGGTCCTCGCCCGCGACCCACAGGGCGACGAGGATCGCGAGCGGCACTTGATAGTAGATGGCCAGAAAGAAATGCGTCTCGCCGATCAGGACGCGGCTGGGCAGGAGCGCGAACAGCAAGCTGGCGACCGCCGCGGGGAGGGGCGCAACGCGGAAGTTGCGCAACACCGCCAGCGACGACACGGCGATCAGGGGGAACCCGAGCAGGTAGTAGACGTTGAACAGCAGCGCCCAGTCGCCGCTGAACAGCGACATCACCTTGATCGCCAGCAGGTGAATCGCGTCCGCCTGCGGAAAATCGTGCAGCGTCAGGACGCCGGGCGCGCCGAGCTGCGGGTTCGTCAGGTACCAGCCGTGATCGACGACGGCCTTCACCATCATCTCGAAGAACACGGAGTCGCCGCGGACGTTGAACGGAACCCGCAGGTCGGCCCGCCACAGCCGCAGCACCAGGACCACCTCGACGACGGCGGCCAGCGCCACGGCGCCGTAAAGCCGAACCGCGGCGGACGCCCGCCACGACCGCCCGTTCATCGCGGCGAGTATATGCGTCGCCGCGCGTTTGCGGGCTATGAGTTGAAGCCGGCCCGCCCGGCCCGCGCCGCTCTCAGCGCGTAGCCGGGCAGACCGGCTTCGGCGGCGCGCCCATGAAGCACGGCGCGTAGCAGCTGGTGCTGACGCAGCTGCAGGCGTGCTGCCAGCGCTTCTGCGTCTCGGCGGACGCCGATGCGCACGACTCACCCGCCAGGCAGCTGCCGCAGCGCGCGTCCGCGTTGCACAGCGAGATGAACATCCCGCATGTCCGCGTCGCGCACTGCAGGCACGCCTCGCTGAAATAGCGGTCCTCGCCCGTGCGCGGGCCCGACGCCGCCTGGGCCCCTTCGGCCTCGAACGCGACGGGCAGCGGTGCGGCCGGCGCCGGTCGCACCCGCGCCGCGGGCCGAGCGCCGCTGTTGCCGTCACCTCGCGGGCCGTTGGTCCGGCCGCACGCCCCGCACGCGATCAGCGCGCCCAGGCAAGCGACGATCAGCGTCGCGACCGAGCTCCTTCGTCCCGCCGTGGCCATCGTCAAAAGTCCTTTCTGCAAACAACGGTTTCGTCGGATTGCACCACGATGCTGCGCGCGTAGAACTGTCCGGTGAAGGTCTGGAAGGTCGTCGCCCCCAGCGTCAGCGCCGCGCTCGGCGAGGCGAACACGCCGGTGAACGGCCGTTCCAAGGCGGCCGCCGTCGTGCCCTGGTAGGCGAGCAGGAATCCGACGGCCGACGGCGTGACACTGACGTCGCCGCGCATGACGATGCTGGTGCGGACATTGACCCGCACCTTCGCCGTCGACTGCGACACGGTCATCCTCGACTGCGGCTCCAGATCCAGACTGCCGAACCAGTACTGGCCGTTGGCGAGCGCCAGCGTCGCGTTGCTCGCCACGCGCACTTGCCCGTACGAGCCGGGCGTCAGCGGTCGCGAACCCGAGTTCACGAACACGTCACCCTGGCTCGTCGGAAAGGTGGTGGTGACGTCGATGGTCGGCGGGAACGTGATCGGCGTGTTCTGCACCGTCGGCCCCACCAGCGACACCTGGTTTCCCACGTGCACCGTGCTGGCCGAGCGGATGAAGCCCGACACCGTGGCGCGGTCGTCGACGGTGACCGCGCCGCGGCTCCAGATGTCGCCGGTCTTGGCCGTGATGCCGACGTGGGTCGCGCCGGTGCCCGAGTTCATGATCGTCGCCCCGGTCGAATCCGGGAGCCGCGCGACCGCGCGGTCGCGTAGGTCCAGCGACTGCGTCGCGTAGATAGCGGGGCGGGTGGTGACCGTCTGATCGACAAACGACGAGTTCACGCCGTCGGTCGCCGTCCACCGGATGGTGTGCGTGCCCGATCCCAGCACCACCGTGCCGCCGTTCAGCGCCAGCGGCAGCGTCAGCGTCGGGTCGGTGCTGGAGATGACGGCCCCCGTGATCGTCGGAGTGGCGGCGCAGTTGTCGGTCGCGGTGGGAACGGGCAGCGTGACCGACTCGCCGTTCGGATCGCAGAGCACGAACGTCGCGGGCGCTGGCTGCGTCAGCACGGGCGCCGTCGTGTCGGCGACGATGACGTTGGCGTCGCAGGTCCCGAGCGCGCCATGGCCGTCGTTCACGGTCAGCGTCGTGCAGTGGTTGCCGAGACCGTACGGCGATCCGGGCGAGGCCGTGAAGATCAGCGCCGCGTCGCCCTCGGGATCGATCGATCCGCCGTTGAGCTGGCTGGCGGGGATCGTTGCGCGGCAGTTCGCGTCCGCGATCGCGAACTGGTCGCGGCAAATGGCCAGCGGCGGCCGGTTGATCTTGGACGCGTTGTCGAGCTGCCACGCGCCGCGCCCCAGCGTCCCCGCCGAGAGCCTGTCGCGGGCGGCGTCGTAGGCGAGGTCGATCACCGGCGCGTTCGGCATGTTCGGGCCCGCAAAGGTCCAGATCGTCGGCTCGGCGCCGACGGTCATGAACACGCCGTTCTCGGCGCCGATGAACAGGCGGTCCTCGGTGGACGGGGAGGGAACGAAGGCGATCGAATAGATACGTCCCGTCCGCGAGGGCTGCGTCGTCCCGCAGCTCGTCGGAATCAGGTCGCCGGTGATGTCTCGCCAGGTGCTCCCGCCGTCCGACGTGGAGAACACGCGGTTGCTGGCGACGACGTAGGCCTGCGCCGGCTGGTTCGGATCCATCACGACGCCGCCGTTCAGGAACGTCTCCGGCGCCAGCTCGGGCGGCGTGGTCGCCTGCGTGAAGGCCCCGCCCGGCGTCAGGCGCCGCCAGACGCCCGGGCCGGGGCCGCCCGCCACCCCCTGCGTGACGGCCCAGAGCGCGCTCGGGTTCACGGCGTTGCCGTAGGCGAGGTCGACGGCCAGCGGGCCGCCGAGCGCGGTCACGTTGCTGCCGCCGTCGAGCGATTCGTAGACGGCTTTCGTTCCAGCGATCACGATCTGGTCGGGAGCGGTCGGGGTCGCGTCGAGCGCGGCCTGGCTGATCTGGAAACGGGACAGGAACGGCGGTCCGTCCGCCTCGTAGATTGACGTGCCCGTGAACGTGCTCGCGGGCTGGTTGCACCGGACGCTGCAGGGCCCGCCGCTGCACAGCGTGGGCGCCACGAAGTTTCCGAAGTCGAACCCGCCCGCCAGCGTCTGCATCGACAAGCAGGCCAGGTTCTGGGCGCTGTCGTAGCGCTCGCTCACGCCGGTGTCGCGGCGTAAGGCGAAGTGAACGTCGCCGCCGTCGCCGAACGGGAACACCGTTTGCCATCCCGCGAACAGACCCGGCCGCTGCGAGGTCACGCCGTTGTCCTGGTTACCCGACGCGACCAGGCCCGTCGCCGGATCGACCGCGATGTCGTGCTGCTCGGTGGTGGCGAGGCCGTTGTTCAGGCTCTGCCAGTCGCCGCTGGTCGTTTGCGGCGTCGTGCGCCGATAGATCCCGCCGTCGTTGACCAGCAGCAGCGATCCCTGCACGTCGAACGCGAACGCCCGTGTGTCGGCGTGCGGACTGGTGCCGTGCGAAGTCCCCCCGGCGGCCGCCGCGTTCCACTGGGGCGATGGCAGGTCGACGCTGCGCACGCCGGTCGTGTTTCCCCGCAGCATCACCGTGAACCCGGTGAAGTTCGAGTTGGGCGCACCGGGACCGTCGGTGATCGGCCCGCCCAGCCAGTCCACCTGGGCGTCGCCGCCCAGATAAATGAGGTTCGGGTTGGACGGATCGACCGCTATCGCCTGATTGCCGCTCTGACCGTTGCGGTGCAGCCCCACCCACTGCTGCCACGTTCCCCCGGACGCGGCGGTACCGTTGCTCAGCGCTGCGCTTCCGGTGATCGGATCGAGCAGCGAGAACTGGTTGGGGAGGATTCGCCTCTTCGTGTTGTCCGGGTTCGTGTCGGTGGGATCGAGGACCGGCTGCGGAACCCAGTCGCCGTTGATGCTGCCGGTGGAGATGGGGTTGCCGATGACGCCCTTGATGTTCACGCGCAGCCTGAAGGCGCCGAGCGCCAGCGGCAGCTGGTGCGGTCCGGCTGTCGTGATCACGAGCGCCGACCCGGAGGCGCCGCTGAAGCTCTGGATCGGGAACGGCCCGTTCGGCGCCGCGGGCGTGCCGAACGGAAACCGGGGAACGTCCATCGGCGTCCAGTTGGCGCCGCGGTCATCGGTGAAGCCGACCCAGGCGACCTCGGCGGCGGTCGCGACCAGCACCGCCAGGCGGCCCTGCTTGCCCATGCCCAGCGAGATCCAGTCGAGAGCTGGGTTCGTGATGGCCTGCTGGAGCGGGCCGTTCGACGCCAGGGTCCAGGTGCGCCCGTCGTCCTCACTGCGGTAGATGCCGCGGTTCTGCACCGCCGCGTAGAAGCGGCTGACGCCCGAGGTGCTGCGATCCGCGACGATCGTGTAGACATTGCCGTAGTTCGCGGGAATGCCGGTGTCGGAGGCAGCGAATGCGCCGCCCGCGGTGTCTCGCCGCAGAATGCGAGCGCCGAACCCCGCGACGATGATCCGGTTTCCGAGGACGTGAATCGTGCTAAGCAGGTGGTCACGCACTGCCGGGTCCGCGATGGCCGTCCAGTTGTCGCCGCCGTCGTTCGTGACGTAGACGTAGCCAAACCCGCCGAACTTGGTCGTACCGAAGAAGTTGCTGTAGTCGCCGGTCCCGGCCGCCAGCACCAGCGGGTTCGTTGGATCCATCGCCAGCACGCCGGTCGCCAGCGAAGGCTGGAAATCGGTCAGCGGCTCCCAGCTCGGCAGCGGGTTGGTCGCGTTGTGCGTCCGCCAGACGCCGCCGTTGACGGCGCCGATGTAGATCGTGTCGACATCCGACGGGTGAGGGACGACCGCGTTGATCGCGCCGGCGGTCAGCTGCGAATAGATCGGCGTCGAGCCGTTGAACCCGTTGAGTGCGCGCGTGCCGCCGAAATCCGTCGCGCGCGGGCCGGCCGGGAACCACTCCGCCGCCGAAACGCCCAGCGCTGACCGCCGCGTCTCGCCGCGGTCGCCGGCGCCGGCGTCGCCGCGCCCCCGGCAACCCGTCATGCCCAGCGCGGCAGCCAGACCCAGCGCGACGGCGATCTCCCGGCGGCGACGGCGGAGCGCGGGCGCGGTAAGCGAAGATAACCTCGACTCTGACATCGACGACTCCTCCCTGCGGTGGCAGCAGGCGAGGCGCATCGTCCAATGCCGGCCCCGAGGAACACAATACAGAGTCGGCACGAATTGCGAGCGGACGTTTGCTGAACCGGCCGGCAGTTTCTTGCCACCGTGATCTCCGCCGCGGCCTCGGCGTCGGCGGCTTCGCGCGCTCGCGCGGGACGACGATCAGAGCGCGGTGCCGATACCGATCAGAGCGAATCCGCCGTAGGAGGTGGTTTGCTGAAGGCGCAAGGCGCTTCCGCCACCGTGAAGCGAAAGCGCGATCGGGCCGAGGAACGCGGCGACGCCGGGGCCGACGTTCGCGTCCAGCGTCGCCTCGTGATGCGCGGCGAGCCTGGCCGTGTCGGACCCGAGGTCGAAGCGCAGGCGACCGTCCAGCCCCACCAGAAAGCGTGACCGGACCGGCCGCACGCCCGCCAGATGGACCTCGCCGTCGCGTTCGCGGCCCTCGGGATCCTGTCCGTAGACCACGCTCCCCAGGAGATACGTCGCGCCGACGTGGCGGCCCAGCGAGATGACGCTCTCGATCTCGCCCTCGGGCTCGGTCAGGCCCTCCGGCCGATAGAAGACGCCGAACGCGCCGTCGATGCCGTGACGTCCCTCGCGCAGCGCCAGCAGGCGCCCGCCGAACGAGGGACGCAGGGTTCCGGAGCTGGCGGTGTAGACGGCGGCGCCGCGCACCGCGATCGGCCCGAAGAGGTGCACCTCGGTCGCGGCCTCGACCGTCGAGGCGCGCTTCGCCGAATCGTACCCGCCGAAGCCCACCGCCAGCGCGCGCTGACCGGCCAGCGTCGCCGGCTGCGCGAAGGGCAGGAAGCCGCCGACCGCGGCGGTCGTCGCCGCGGCCGGCCGCGCGACCGCGTCTATCTGCTGGGGCGGAACATCGCTCGTCGACGGAGCATCGTCTTCCAGATCGTCGGCGCGCGCGGCCACCGACCCCATCACCATCGAGGCGAGCAGCGCCGCCCCCGTGAACGTCGATTTCTTCATGGTACGCCGTCCTTACTGCTCGGTGATCGTGACCGTCATCTTGTAGTCGCCGAACGTGGTCGCCCGCGAATACGTGGTCCCGAAGTCGGGCTGCGAGCTGACCGTGAAGGTCCTGCCGATACCCCAGTTCTGCGCGCGCGTGAAGGCAGCCCGGACGAAGCCGATGCGCTCGTCGGCGGCGCCGGCGAAGTCGGGGTCACCCCACTTTTCGCCGCACGAGAAGTCGCACTCGAACCCGTGCGATCCGATGTTCAACGTGTCGTCGCCGAACACGGTCACTTGCAGGCAGTTCTCGTCGTTGTCGGAGTACAGCTTTGCCTGATCGTTGGCGGTGATCCAGGTGACCAGCTCCTGCGTCTTGTTGTCGTCGCAGCAGTCAAACCCCGTCAGCTGACAGACGGTCCCCGTGTGCCCGTCGACGTTGTCGTGGGGGAAAATGGCGTTCCTCGTGTAGCAGATGTTCAGGTGATGAGCGGGCCGCGTGTTGGTGAACAGGTTGGTCGTGGCCCCGGCCGCTGCCGCGAAAGACGGGGCAAAGTGGGGGCCGCCACCGGGAACATCGAAGGTGTAGTCGCCGTTGTTGAACGGAAGCGTGTACGGGAAAGCCGTCGTCGGCACGGTCGACTCGGAGAACCGCTCGTTCATTGCGTGCAGGTACGGCGTGTAGCACGTCGTGCTGTTCTGCGTGTCCTGGTCCAGCGCGTTCGGCGAGATCAGCTCCGTGTCGTAGTACTGCGTGCAGCCGTTGGTGATGAAGTTGTAGTCGCTGATCAGGTTCTCGGCCCACTTGATGTCCGAGATGATGTCGTCCAGCGGTCCCCAGCCGGAGACGTTGGGCTTCGCGGTGAGAGTGGTGGCGAGGTCCAGCAACCGGTTCTGCACCTGGCAGCCCTGGCCCGGCAGGTTGACGTCGCCCGGCTGGTACCAGGTCATGCCGCCCATGTCGGAGTACCGGAACTTGACCGAGTCGTTGCCGTGGATGACGGCGATGGCGTCGATCGGATGGATCTCGGCGCGATACGGAGGATGGCCGCAGTCGAAGATGAACCGCCCGCGCACCGCGACGCGATCCCCGATCGCAGGAAGCGCGTCAGGCGTGAATCCCGCGCGCATCGGGTCGCCGTTCGCCAGGTTGTCCTGCGGCGTCGCCCGCCCCCATTTCACGCAGAATTGAAGGCCGAGGATGGGGACGTACTGGATGCACTGCAGGTGGTCGGCCATCTCCCACTCCAGCTCCATCACGCCGCCCTCCAGCATGTTCGCGTCGGTGAGCAGCTTCTGGTACGCGATGTCGGGCGCGATGATGAGGTTCCAGTCGTGGTGGACACGCGGGATGTCGTCCTTGATGCCGTGCGTGTGGTTGAGGATGTTGTCGATGGCGGCGATGTGGCTGTTCACCACCACGCCCTCGATCTCGACCATCACGTCGTCGTCGTATCCCTGGTTGAACGGCGCGCCGTTGTATTCCTGCTGCTGGATGCTCGTGCTCCGGCGCTGCGGGCTGATCCACTGGGGCAACAGCGTGTCCAGCAGCGTCTCGTGATTGCAGTTGGCGCGTCCGCCGAACGGCGACGACGTGTTGAGCGACGTCGCCGCCGAATTGTCCAGGATGGCGGGCACCACCGACGGCCGGTGATCGTGGGCGGCGTCGGTGAACCACTGGAAGTCGCCCGTCGGGTGGCAGGTCGCGCGGGACGGGCAGTTCGCATCCGGATCGCATCCCTCGAACTCGCCCACCGCGCCGTCGCTGCTCGCCATGCCCTCGAACAGCACGCCCGTCGAGCGAATCCCGAACACCTCCAGCGTCTCGACGTCGACCAGGCCCACCGCTCCGGTGCCCGTGGTCGGTCCCAGCGGTAACGAGGTGAAGCCCGGGAGGCCGCCGGCGGTGCCGCTGATGGCGTTGGTGAAGTCGCTGCCCCCCGGGAACGGCCGCAGCTGCCAGTGGTAGGCGCTGGGCGTCGCGGTCAAGCGATGCGCCACCGCCAGCCGGTGCTGGATGTCGGTCATCAGCACGAACACGTCGTTGTCCGTCTGCACGACCGCCGGATCCGAGATGAGCGAGTCCCGCACGTCGGTGTTGTCGGCCTGGGCGCAGAACTGACCCACCCCGATGACCTTGCCCGACGTCACAGGCGTCTTCGTGAACTTCACGTTCTGGATTTGCTGGCAGCCGAATTGCGTGTTGGGCGGACAGTCCTGCACCACGACCGTGGCGGACTTCTGGGTCGACGCCGCCGCCAGCGGGTCGTCACCCTCGATCACGAACTCCCACAGGCCGCCGCCGCTCTGGGCGTAGACCGCCCGGATCAGCTTGTTCCCCTGCTTCCAGACCGCGGCCTCCGGCGTCCCACGCCCGTTGAAGATGTGCTGGTAGTCGGGGCCGTACGTGTAGTCGAGGTATGGATGGGCGTCGTCAGGCCCCTTGACCGAAGCGGCATTGGACGGATCGGGCCCGGGCGGGGTCGGGCCGAAGCCGCCGTTCGGGCAGATACGGATGTCGCCGACCGGACGCCCATTGAAATCGGGGAGGGACGACGTGTTGACGACGTGACTGACCTGGATCGAGTACTGCGTGTCGAATATCTCCTCCCAGCTTCCGTCGCGCCACGAGAACATGTCGCCGTCGCCGCCGATGACGAAGACCTCCTCGTGGGTTGCCCCGTTGTGGTCCACGAACGTGATCGCCTTCGGGCCGCCCTCGCCCAGCTTGCCCGCGCGGCCGAAGCAGTTGTTGGCGCCGATCGCGTTGTGGAACTGCCAGTCTGATTCGTCCACGGCGTGGCGGAATGAAACCAGCGCGCCCGACGCGTTCACCATGAAGACCTTGGTCACCGGGCTTCCGCCCGAGAAGCTCGGGATGATGGAGGGCGCGAACATCAATGGCGCCACTGCCACGTTACCGTTGGAAGCCGGCATACCGTCGTCGACCCAATGCTCGTTTCCGTCTTGCTGTACCAGCTCCCAGAGGTGGCCATCGCC